>JAUILM010000538.1 GCA_030432855.1 Bacteroidia bacterium | reverse complement strand
GCTACGATGACAATGATCCGGGCAATTTGATTCAGTATAGGTATGATTTGATCATCCATGCGACTCGCTGTCTGATCTGAAATGCGTGTCAGGTAGGCCTTTATCAAATTGATAATGCGAAGACAGAGCAGAACAATCAGAACGGTAAGCACAATCCGTAGACTCACCTGAACAAATGCACTAAATTTAATAGGCAACTGGAGCAAAGGGGTAAGAACCTTTATGGCCCAGACCACCAGTAGAATACTTCCAATGCTGGCGATTTTTTTTACAAATCCCGTAAAATTTTCAACCAACGTTAATTGTACACCGGATAGCTTTCGGATAATGAATCGCAATAAAAATGAGACCGCCCAATACACGAGAAAGCCAGTGAGCAATAAGATTACAATGCCCAGGTACTGCCAAAGCTCCAGGCCTAGAAATTTCTTCTGGTCACTGGCTGGTACCAAGTTTATCAACAGATCTGTTCCAAAAGGATAAACACTCTTATGCAGGGAGGGAATTACACTGGTGGTTTCATCAGAGTAATGCCACCGATTGCCCGTTTTTTGCAGGTAAATTTGTGGTAATTCATTCGGGAATGGAGTGTAGTAGGCCCGTTGGCTAACCGTGTCTACATAGTCCGATTCTTTGGGTAGGAGGTTCATCTGTACATACAGACCTTCACCATCCAATATCTGTTTCAATTGAATAGCCCACCTGACACGGGTGAGACTGTCTGCATCCACAAATGCTTCGGCTGACTGACCCGGGTCATAGTGATCACTCTGCAAATAATATAGATGTACCCACATCGCATCATGCGGAGTGGACATGGTAAGTCTTTGAGCATTATTTTGCCCGGAAACTATAACAGTAAAAAAGAGAAGAGCAGATATCAGAAAAAATCTCATAGGACATTTTGGTTTTCGGATGCAAAATTAAACCATCTGTGTGACTCTGACTTGAAAGCACTGTGGATTGTGAGTTTAAGGATATATACTATTGGTTAAATTTATCATCAGCATATACATGTGCTTTTTTTATCATTCTTTTACGAAGCAAAAACATGTTGTAGAATCCACAGTAAATAATGAATTCAAAAAAGCGTAAAAGGGGAAGCAAGATGGTATTTGCATTTTTTGCGGTACTTACCAATAGAAATATTCAGTTGGCTCTTGGGGTGATTTCATTCCTGCTATACGCTAATACATTGGGACATGATTTTGCTCTGGATGATGCGATAGTTATCACTGAAAATGTGCTAACGCAGAAAGGAATTGCCGGTATTCCTGATTTGTTGACACATGATTCTTTTTATGGTTTTTTCCAGGTAGAGGGAAAAGACCAATTGGTAGAGGGTGGGAGATATCGCCCACTTTCTCTTGTATTGTTCGCCTTTTTATATCAACTATTTGGAGCAACACCTTTCGTATTTCATCTGGTAAATGTTCTTCTGTTCGCTGCGTGCAGTGTACTTACATATACACTGGTCAATATTTTGGTGAGCGAAGTCCTGAGGGGCGAACATGCTCGTTTTTTGTCTTTCGTCGCTGCTGTATTATTTACTGTACATCCCATTCATACTGAGGTGGTGGCCAATGTGAAGAGCGCTGATGAATTGATTTCATATCTCCTTTCTATAAGTGCAATGATTCTGGTTTTTAAATCCAACAAAGTTGTAGGTACTAATATGATCCTGGCGGGGATATTATTTCTAATGGCACTCCTGGCCAAGGAAATTGCAGCAACTTTTATCGGCATTGCCTTCTGTGCGAACCTGCTGTTAAAATCTTCAACCGTTCAGTCTCATATAAAGAAATTGCTGCCTTTCGTCGTGTCATTCTGTGTGTATATGATAGTACGTCTTGCCGTCCTGGGATTAGATGTGGGAGGAAATAATCCACCTCGGGAACTCATGAATAATCCATTTCTAAAATTGGAAGGTGGACAATATGTGGATATGACAGCCTTGGAAAAGTGGCCCATGATTATTCAGGGGTTGGGTATGTACATGAAGTTAATATTTCTACCTTATCCTTTGACGCATGACTATTATCCCCGTCATCCTGGTTTAGCGTACTGGTCGGACTGGCAGGTCGTGATCAGTCTTGCGCTTTTGATCGTATCCGCTCTGATGGTTGGCAAATACTGGAAATCTCGACCCATCCCGGTATTTGGTGTTCTGATATTTTTTGGAGGACTTTTTCTCACCTCTAATATTTTATTCCCTATCGGAACAAATCTTTCAGAAAGGTTTCTATTCCTGCCTTCGTTGGGCTGGTGTATCGCACTGGGTTGGTTGGCTGCGGAGATGGTCAAGAGGGGCAGAAAACTTCCCACTTTTGCCGTACTGGGACTAATACTTTGCGCTTTTTCAGTAATAACTATCATGCGAAATCCCACCTGGAAGAACAATTTTGTATTGTTTACAACAGATGCCGCAACCTCATCAAATAGTGCGAAAGTGCAGAATGCTGCGGGTGGAGCAATAATCGCGCACGCAATGACGCTTTCTGACACCGTTGCTCGAAACCAGAACCTAAGATTGGCCACGCAGCATCTAGACCGGGCTATTGAGATACATCCTCTGTACAAGAATGCCTATCTCTTACTGGGTAATGCCAACTACTATCTTCAGCGGTACCAAACGGCCATAGGGTACTTTGATCAGGCACTACAACTTGATGCTAACTACGAGGAAGCACTCAATAACCGGGCGTATGCTTATCGGGACTATGGTCGATTTTTGGGTGAAACCAGGGGAGATATTGCAACAGCTATGACCTTTCTACAAAATGCTGTAGAGATTTTACAAGATGATTATGAAACCAATCGTTTATTAGGAGTGGCCTATGGTAACAGTGGTCAGCCCGCTAATGCAATCAAGTATTTCGAAAAAGCATTAGGGCAGGAACCCAATAATGCCTGGATTAACTTTAATTTAGGACAAGCTTACCGAGCGATTGGTGATTCCGTCAATGCAAATCGTTATATTTCGAAAGCGAAAGCTCTGAATCCTGAAATTGGCCGATAAGATGAAATCTGTTGCGAACACATACAGACATGGTATTCTACCTGGGCATAATCCTGTACCGGGAAGGTTACCTTTTGTGTTGCCACTGATTTTTTCTTTTCTGTTGTTTTCCCCAGCTGGTTTATTTTCTCAAAGTCCCGAAGATCAATGGGTAGACTCCATATACAATGTGATGAGCCTGGATGAACGTATTGGTCAGCTCTTTATGATTCGGGCACATTCTGACTTGGGTCCAGACCACATTTCGGAAGTTATTCAGCAAATAAAGAAGTATCAGGTGGGAGGCTTATGCTTTTTTCAGGGCACCGCTGAGAAGCAATCTGCTCTCACCAACCGATATCAGGTGCTTAGCAATAAGGTACCTATGATGATAGCAATGGATGCCGAATGGGGCCTCAGCATGCGCTATAAAGAAGGGGTGATCGAATGGCCACATGCCATCATGCTGGGAGCAATACAGGACAATAGCCTTATCTATGATTATGGACAGCAGATCGGAGCTGAACTCAGCCGCATTGGAGTACATATGAATTTCGCTCCTGTTGTGGATGTAAATAATAATGCCAGAAATCCCGTCATCAACCACCGATCTTTTGGTGAGGATAAGTACAACGTCACGACCAAAAGCTATATGTATATGCGGGGAATGCAGGACAACAACGTCGCTGCATGCGCTAAGCATTTTCCCGGGCATGGTGATACTGATGTTGATAGTCATCATGATTTGCCAGTCATACATCACGACATGGACCGTCTCGAAAATGTCGAGTTGTTTCCTTTCAAGACCTTGATAAAACACGGTATCGCTAGTGTAATGGTGGCTCACTTAAATGTCCCGGCTATCGATGACCGACCCGGTCGACCCACCAGTCTTTCTGAAAAGATGATAGACCAGCAACTGCGTCGCAAGATGGGTTTCAATGGTCTGGTTTTTACGGACGGCCTGGAAATGGGAGCTGTAGCGGATAGATTTGAAAATGGTATCGTGGAGGTGGAAGCTCTAAAGGCGGGTACTGATGTACTGCTATTGCCAAATGATATCGAAAAAGCGTTTCAGGAGATAAAGAAGCACATCGAAGAAGGCTCCTTAAGTATGGATCGAATCTCCGAAAGTGTTAAACGGGTCCTTAGGACAAAATATCAGTTGGGATTACATGAATTTAAAGCTATAAATGAAACAGGGATCCGCCTGGATCTGAATAATTCCAGGGCTTTGAGTCTCAAGCATCGGTTGATCGAAAATGCACTCACTTTAGTACGTAATGAAGAGTCGTTGGTTCCACTGACCGAAGGGAGTGCCAATATTGCTTCACTGGCGATTGGTACACCTGTACTATCGCATTTTCAGGTGATGCTCAATGAGTATGAAAAAATTCCCAGACACATTCTTCCCCATCAGATTTCTGAGGTGCAGAAGACTGAAACCATATCAAAACTTGCCTCGAAGGATGCAGTGGTTGTCAGTATTCATAATATGAGCCAGCGAGCTGGCAGGGATTTTGGCCTGGATCCATCCACCATATCACTGATTCAGGGACTAAGCCTGCGTACCAAAGTAATACTGGTAGTCTTTGGCAATCCATACAGTTTGAAGTTCTTTGATGACATTGATAATGTAGTGGTGTGCTATGAAG
>JAUILM010000537.1 GCA_030432855.1 Bacteroidia bacterium | reverse complement strand
CAGGTTTGGGTGGATCGATTTTGTGGAAGATGAGCGAGTCAGCCGTCAACTATTGAAAAGCGCTGAATGGTGGGCCAGACAAAAGGGATGCACCTCACTCAAAGGACCCTATGGGTTTTCTAACATGGACAAGGCCGGCATGTTAATAGATGGATTTGAGGAGTTGGCGACTATGGCCGTCATCTACAACTACCCGTACTATCCCGAGCATATGGACAAGGCCGGTTATGAGAAACTGGTCGATTGGAAGGAATTTGAGGTTGATGTACCGACTGAGATACCACAAAGAGTATCCCGATTTGCTAAAATGATTAAAGAGCGGTATGGTCTTCACGAATACAAACCTACGGGTAAGGCAGATCTGCAGCGTGTGGGTCGCGAAATCTTTGCCTTGCTAAATACAGCCTATGCAGATTTAGAGGGTTTCATCCCGCACTCAGGACCTCAGATAGATATCTTTATCAAGAAGTACCTGTCATACATTAATCCTGACTTCCTGAGTATCGTCTATGATTCCAACAACAAACTGGCAGGATTTGGCATTACAATGCCCTCTTTCTCAAAGGCGCTTCAGAAAGCGAAAGGCAAGCTTTTTCCATTTGGTCTTTGGCACATCACCCGGGCCATGAAAAAGAATGATCGGGTAGATCTATACCTCATCGCGGTCCGTCCAGATCTTCAGAACAAAGGCATTACTGCCCTGATCTTCAATGAACTAATAGAAACGTTCATTAAATACAACATAAAGAAGGCTGAGACTAATCCTGAGATGGAATCCAACCAGGATGTGCAAAACCTTTGGAAAGGCTATGAGATGCGTCTTCACAAACGCAGAAGATGCTATACTAAGAATTTAATTTAAACCTTCCAACAGGGAAATAACTGGGAAAACGCTACGCAATCCTTGCTTCCTTAAATTCTGTATTGTACGATCCCGCTCTAAGTTTATCGGCTACCACAGTAAATGCCTTCAGCGTAATTTCTACATCTTCCATGGTGTGTACCGCAGTAGGAATCAATCGCAGCAAGATCATACCTTTTGGTACTACAGGATATACCACGATAGAACAGAATATACTATAGTTATTTCTCAAGTCATTTACCATCTGCGTAGCTTCACCCACTGTCCCTTTCAGGATTACAGGGGTGACACAGCTGGTCGTGTTTCCCAGATTAAATCCACGCTCTTTAAGTCCATTCTGCAAAGCCGTAGCAATGTTCCAAAGATTGTCTTTCATTTCGGGTTGAGTCCGGATCATATCCAAGCGCTTCAGACCTCCGATCACGAATGGCATGGGCAGCGACTTGGCGAAAATTTGAGATCGAATATTGTATTTAAGATACTGCATGATATCTGGTTCTCCTGCAAAGAAGGCCCCGATACCAGCCATCGACTTGGCAAAAGTAGAGAAGTACACGTCGATTTCATCTTGTACACCCTGTTCCTCACCGGCACCTGCTCCCGTAGCGCCGAGTGTACCAAAACCATGTGCATCGTCTACTAACAGTCTGAAACCATACTTCTCTTTCAGGGCTACTATCCCCTTGAGGTCTCCTTGCTCACCACGCATTCCAAAGACTCCTTCAGAGATCACAAGAATACCACCTCCGGTTCGCTCCACGATATTTTTAGCCCGAACTAGATTCTTTTCAAGGCTTTCCATGTCATTATGGTCAAATACAAATCGCTGCCCCAAATGCATGCGTACACCATCTACAATGCAGGCATGACAGCCTGAATCATAGACCACTACATCATTACGTGAGAGTAATGCATCTATACATGATGACATGGCCTGATAGCCAAAGTTTACTAGTAATCCGGCTGGTTTCTTGACGAAGTCAGCCAGTTCGTTCTCCAGTTGACAATGATAGTCCGTATTTCCCGACATCATTCTGGAACCCATCGGATAGGCCATTCCCCAGCGCTCGGCGGCTTCAGCATCCACCTTCCGTACTTCCGGGTGATTAGCTAAACCCAGGTAATTATTAACACTCCAAACGATCACCTCCTTACCGTTGAAAATCATACGGTTAGCGATGTCACCCTCTAACTTGGGAAAGATGTAATATCCCTCTGCTACATCAGCATACTTACCAAGGGGGCCGGCGTTTTTACGAATTCGACTAAATAGATCCATGTCATTGAAGATTAAAAGCGGGTGCAAAAATAGTCAGATTAAATGAATTCAATCCATTCATTAACTATTTATACGTCTTTTTGACTTATCTGAGACGCTTTGGAGTCGATACGATCCATATATATAAGACTTTTTGCATAGATGAGGAAATAGTTTCACACAATTTCTCACATGTGCGGGTAAGTCAAAAAGTAATATTATCCTTGTAAGAACAAGTGATACCAGGAGATCAATGAGTGAAAAGCAAGTGGTCCTCGTCACGGGGGCGTCTACCGGAATTGGAGAATCCATAGCCACGCACCTGGCTGATAAGGGCTTCGTAGTCTACGGTACCAGTCGGCGACAGATGGCTGAAGCCGGTACATTTCGATGGATCCAGTTAGATGTAAATAATATGACATCCATTCAGGAATGCATCAAGATGGTATTAGATAATGAAGGCCGGATTGATGTTCTCATCAATAATGCAGGTCTTGGCATGGTTAGCGCCCTGGAAGAAGCCCCCTACGAAAATATCCAGCAGGTCATGGATACCAATTTCTTCGGAGTGGTCAGAATGATTAAAACCGTACTTCCTCATATGCGGAGAGCCGGCAAAGGCAAGATCATCAATATCAGTTCGATGGCGGGTCAGATGGGACTGCCCTTCCGGTCGATTTATAGTGCCAGCAAATTTGCGCTGGAAGGCCTTACGGAAGCTCTGAGACAGGAGGGTGCTAAGTTTGGTGTGCAGGCATGTACCGTACTCCCCGGATCCATTAATACTGATATTGCTGGCAATCGTGTATCGCACGTACCTGATAAATCCCCCTATAATCCTGAGATTGATGAAGCGCATATTCTGATGAACGAAGAAGTCAGGAAAGGAATCGATCGACTGCAAGTGGCCCATAAAGTGGCTGATATTATCTCACGGGATACAATGCCCTCGAAGGTGGTGGTGGCTAAGCCATTTCAACAATTGGTGGTCAGACTGAAGCGGTATCTGCCAGCATCTTTATTTGAGAAAATGATGATGAACCATTACGGCCTAAAGCGAAAGGTCTAGGGCCTCAGCCACAATGAAAGTACTTCCTCCCACGTAGATAAGATCTGCAGGATCCGCCTCTGAAAGGGCCTGCCTGATCGCCGACTCCACCGAATCATAGAATTCTCCCCTAAGTCCAAATTCAGCTGCCATGCGCGACAATTCGTCAGCAGATAGTGCACGTGGCATGTTAGCAGCACACCAATAATAGGTGGCATCTGGAGGAAGTAGAGACAGCATTTTCTTAACATCTTTGTCTTTCGCCATACCAAAGACCATTCTTAGCTCCTTCACTTCATGTCGTTTGAGCTCTATCATATTTCTCCGTATGCCGTCTTCATTATGACCGCTATCTGCAATCACCCGGGGCGACTGCTTTAGTATTTCCCAGCGTCCGCGGATCCCCGCCTGCTTTCTCACATGCTTCAGGCCATTCTGCAACTCATCGGGCCCAATATCAACCCCCATATCTCTGAGAATCTGAATTCCCGCCAGTACCGTCTGACCATTTTCTATTTGAAAATCACCCCACAATCCTATCTGGATTTCGATTGATTTTGCATGTGGAGGTAGTTTCACTTTCATCTCGATACCATCCCCGGTAGTCAGCACTTCTTCTACTTTGACGATATCCATGGCTCGGAATAATGGAGCCTCCAATTCACGGGCCTTATCGGTAAATACATAGTGAATGGATGGTTGATATCGACCGATGACTACCGGTACGTGTTCCTTAATGATGCCAGCCTTTTCACCCGCAATCTCCGCAAGTGTATCACCCAGAAATTGCTGATGATCAAAACTAATATTAGTAATCACACAGAGTTGGGGATTGACGATGTTAGTAGAATCCAACCTCCCTCCAAGACCTGTTTCTATCACCGCCCAATCCACTTCTTGCTCCCGAAAATGATGAAAAGCCATGGCAACGGTAATCTCAAAGAAAGAGGGTCTGATCGTCTGGATCAAAGGAGCAATGACCTCCACAAAGGATATCACTTCTGCTTCCCGTATATAGACACCATTTATCTTTATCCTTTCACGGAAATCTACGTAATGCGGCGAGGTATAAAGTCCGACCTTCAGACCTGTGGACTCTAGGACGGAGGCAAACATATGACTGACAGACCCTTTCCCATTGGTCCCGGCTACATGTATGACTTTGAAGCGGTTTTGCGGATCACCCAGTGCCTCACACAATAACCTGATGTTGGTGAGGTCCTTTTTTAGCGCTGAGGCTCCTTCCCTTTGAAACATGGGGAGCTGAGCATATAAATATTCAATACACTCTTGGTATGTCATGCGCAGATCCTCGTAAGCTCCTACCGTACTTTGAAATCAATGGTAATGGTACCGCACTGCTTATCGATAGAGCTCTTCGCAAATTTGAATTTCTTGGCATTTCGAATCGCTATCTCGCGCAATTCACTATCGGCAGTGGTTGATCCTTTCTGAGTATAGTCAGCGCTAACTACACTTCCGTCTCTTCC
>JAUILM010000536.1 GCA_030432855.1 Bacteroidia bacterium | reverse complement strand
GACCTATTGCAATGACCTGATCACCTTCCCGGACGACTACGTCATTGGTGAGTGATACTTTAGGAAGGATTTCTTCGGGTGGAGACAGAAATGCAAGATCATACTTAATATCAAAAAAGAGGACTTGCGCCAACTGACGTTTGATTTCACGCCCTGTGATGACTACCTGACGATTGCCCCTGATCACGTGCTCATTAGTGACGATGATGTTGTGATCTCGCAAATAGAAACCCGTGCCGGTACTGTACGGAGTGGCAATCTGTATGAGTACATCACGATAGAGATCTATGATATCTGATAGTTCCACGGCCATGTTATCGTACTTTGGTTAGATCCAGCTTGTGCATCATGATCACATAACTCCGGGCAAATCGTGGCATCGATGAGAAGTCAAGAAGTCGGTAGTCGGGATCCAGACTTGGATATTTATTTCGGTGTGACCTTACTACCACCTGGATGGCATCTTTCACTTCTCCTTTCCGAAAGTTTCCTGTGCTATCATAGAACTCCAATTTGAAACCTAGCTTATTGAAATAGTCCTGCTCCATGATCTGATAATATAGAAGGAGCAGATCCTTATCGGGTTCAGGGAGGCTATAGTAGAACAACGCGTGGCCTACAATGTAACCCGGAATAGAAATGGCGACATCTTCATAGCCATTCTCCATATACCAGGTCATATTTTTCAGCTCACCATCCACAATATTTCTAAATCGCTCATGTCCACTGGGATTGATGATGCCAAAAGTGGCCACCGTGCGGTAAAGCTCCTGCAGGATACGCTCATCGGGTCGATCGAGAATCTTCCGGAACTCCTTTATCAGGTTGTGATTTTTCTGGTTATTATTTAGTCCGTCACTGGCAAAAAAGGTCCTGTGCATTCTTTCGAAGGCTTCCATAAGAAACCCCTCAGGGCGTGTGAGAAAATCTAATTTATATACTGCATTCAGAAGGAGATAAGTAAGTGCTCCGGGATATTGTGTGGGACTCAGTTTTCCATGATTCAGATAATCAAGCACCTTTTCGATGGTATCCCGGACATAAGCGGCCTTGATTGCTTTTTCTTCATCGGAGAGTTCAATGATATGCCCCGTATTTACCGGAACCAACGCTTCAAATTCCTCTACCAGCAGATCATCTTGCTTGTCCGCTGCTAATGCAATTTCTTTGAGTCCATAATATAGCTTGTATGGAGAAGCATCAATTGCCAGCGAATCAAAAACGATGGAGATATCCCCATCTTTATCAATACAGTATCTCCCATATTTCAAATTGTAATTTTGATCAAGAAGGCGGCGCATGAAGCCGATCTTATTTTCTGAAACATGAGCAATCTTTCCTTCAGCCCAAAACTGTTCCTCGTTGGCATAGCCATTTATCTTCTTGGACCCTTGTAGAATTTCAAATTCAATACCTGATTCTGTGGAGGTAAATTGCACGTTCTCCTGCTTACTATCACTCAGGTATTCAAAAAACTTTTCAAAAGATAAGATGTAGTCATCTTCCTCATAGTGTTGGATAGATTGATCCCAGGCATCATATTTTGCGTCATCCTTATAGCTGTCAGAAAACCGCCCAAAGAGGATGTCGGGTGTTGCTACTTCATCATGACCAATACCGAAAATTTTGGAGAGAAAACTCATTTCGTCATTATCTGGATACCCCTGCGAAAGGCCTTAAATTCGAATGGATGTAAGCCCTGCCGAGATCCCAACTCACAGGTTTAGAATCTGAAATAGTTGGAAAAATAATACATTTAGCAGAACTGGGAAACTTATGAACGAGACATTTCGCACCACCCTTGACTTATCACCGTCCACATTTCTATTGGAAAGAGATGATCAGATTGTTGCGATTGGCTCTTGTTTCGTGGAGCACCTCACGAATCACCTGCATCAGTCAAGGTTCAGAATAGATTCAAATCCGTCAGGAATACTCTACAACCCCTTATCTATCAGTTATTGTCTGCGTGCACTGGTGGATCCTCAGCCATTGTCAGAAAAGTATATCGTCGAGCAGGATGGATTGTACCACAGTCTTATGCATCATGGTCGTCTCTCTCGTCCCAGTCTGGACGAGTTACTGAGTCAGATTGATGCTGCCTACACGAAAACAGCGGAAAAGCTCCGAAGGGCAAAGTTGCTAATCCTCACCCTGGGATCAGCCCTTGCATACAGACATCTGACAACCGATGCTCTTGTGGCCAATTGCCATAAGATTCCCCAGAAGGAATTTCAAAAGGAAGAACTGAGTATCGAATTCATGTACGACAGCATGCATAAGGTGATAGAAAAAGTACTATCGATCAACCCAGATCTTCAAATTGTTTTCACAGTTAGTCCGGTCCGATATCTGCGAGATGGTCTTGTTGAGAGCCAACATTCTAAAGCCAGATTGTTGGTGCTGACTCATCGTCTTGTAAAAGCATTTGACGGCTGCCATTATTTTCCTGCCTACGAATTGGTGCTTGATGACTTAAGGGATTACCGATTTTTTAAGTCAGACATGACCCATCCCAATGAGATAGCTATTCAGTATGTCCTCGAGAGATTTGTAAATCAATATCTATCGCTCTCAGCAAGAGACTTTTTAAAGGAAATGAAGTCCCTGTATTCATCGATCATGCATAAGCCCATTCATCCTGAAGGTTCAGCCTATCGTGAGTTTCTCAGAGGACTATTGTCACGGATAGAAAAGACCAAAGAAAAATATCCGGACCTGTCATTTTCGAAGGAAATAGAGGTCACAAAAGCAAAGCTAGACCAACTTAGTTGAGGTACTGCTATGGTCTAATTGGCCATCTTTGTTGAGTGTAATCAGATTGAGACCAGGTCGCCTGCCTACATCAATAATACCCAGCTGGTCTTCCAGGCCCAAAGCCTTTGCGCCATTTAGGGTGGCCCACTTTACGAGCTCCACTGTTGGTACATACGATTGAAATCGGGCAATCGTTTTCATCTCCTCGAAAATGGACAGTTGCCAGTTGGAGGTTAAGCTATCCGTGCCAAGACAAACTGTGGCATCAGAGTCCATAAAAGACTTATAGTCGGGCAATCTGTTTTCAATGTAGAGATTTGCATTGGGACAGGATACCCAAAAGGTTTGATCTGAATACTCATGGGCAGCTTCGATATCGTGGCTTTCAGTAAGGGTATTATGAACAAAGAGTACATGCTGACCAGGAAGGAATTGAGATAATGCATAGTGGATTGACCCTTTCCCCAGAGGTTTGAATCCATCATAGCTAAAGCCAAACTTGCTAAATAAGGGAATGATATCACCACGGCCGTCCTGCCACAACTGATTCTCTGAAGGGGTTTCCTGATTGTGGATACTAATAATTGTATCACTATTTTGATTCAATTGGTTGATCAATTGAAATAAATTCTTGCTGACACTGTAAGGTGCATGTGGTACAGCACTTCGGGCATTCCATCCGTCAGCCGGTGCCACATCATATACTTCCTTGTACCGATCATAAGTTTCCCGGGCCAGGGGCTCCTGAAGAAAATCAAACATCTCAACAAAAGAATGATAGTAGATGGGGCTAAGTCTCTTGGTCTCAAAAGTGTCTGGCTTATTGCAGATATCTCCGACTGCCACGATGCCATTATCCCACATAGATTTGTCTGCCTTACGAATGGCCTCATCGATGACTATCTGGTCGGTATCCCGAAAAGATACTACCGACTCGATAAAAGGTAAGAGACCAGTCCCGGTATTGACCTTACCGTACATATGCGACAGCTCCAGGTGGCAATGTGCATTTACATATCCGGGTACGAGGGCTCCTTGGAAAAAACGTATTGATGCCGGATCGTGGTCATCTTTATTGTCCAGTGACAAAATGGTACCATCCTCATCGATCACTACGACCAGATCGTTACGGACTTCGGAAAGGTTGGTATAGGTTTGGGTGGCGCAGATTTTCTGGATGGACATTGTCGGATTGGACTTAGCGGATCATTCGTAGGAAGCTACCGATAAACCAGTCCGGACTCGTTTGTAGTAAAGAGTCAAGCGTGGCATCAGCTTTGGTCGAAAAGTATTTTATGTCTTTTAGCACATTACAAAACTCTGATGATTCCGGACATTCCTTCTGAATATCATCATATTGGTCAATCATCTGAATGAGCGGTTCCAGTTCTTCCCGCTTTCTGTTGATGACGATCTGACGGAAGACCTTAAACATGTCTTTCTCTGCCTGAAAAAATTCTTTGCGACAACCATCCTGACATTTTCGATATACCAGTCCCCATTCGACCAGCGACTTTAGGTTCATGCAAGCGCTTCCTCTTGATATTTCTAACTGTTGCATGACTTCATCCATGCACAAAGGTGTAGAAGAAATGAGTAGCAAACCGTGGATTTGCCCCATGGTTTTATTAATGCCCCATTTCGTACCAAGATCTCCCCAGTGTTTTATAAAGTTTCCCCTGGCTTCGATATACTCCATGATCAGCTTCTGTAAAAAGGTAATTTGACAACAGTAGCTTTAAGTTTTTTTCTGCCGGTATTGATCTCAATGTCAGAGCCTTCTTTACTAAAGGACTTCTGAACATATCCCATGCCAATCGGATAAGATAACGAAGGTGAAAATGTCCCGGAGGTTACTTCTCCGATCGTAGCGCCACTTTCGTCCTCGATAAGATATCCGG
>JAUILM010000535.1 GCA_030432855.1 Bacteroidia bacterium | reverse complement strand
ATTCACTGGTTCTTGAATTTCGCACATTAGATGATCGATGGATCCGCATGTGGTCTCAGGAAGGATTACCCAACAGCTTTCCAATTTCAGATCCTGCGCCGGCTTTTGCTTTTCATCGTTTAGTGATCCCGGACAGCTTTCTGATTAGTGATTTTCAATTTAGATTTAGAAACAAGTCCAAGAATGAAGGACTACAGGAATTATGGCATCTCGATTATGTGCGAGTGGGTAACGAAGAACAAACCCGCGAAACATTTAGAGATATTGCTTTTACGGATATTCCCGTCTCTATACTCTCTCCATATACCAACATGCCCAGCAGTCAATTTGTAAGGGAGGAAGTGCGTGGAAATGCATTGAGCTCTGTAAGAAATCTCGATGTGGTAGACCTGACAATGAATGATCCAACGATCGAAATCACCGGAGAAGGAATGTCTCTCATGCGGCGTACATTTATCGAGCCCGCTCAGCTTTGGTTATTGTCACCGGGACTTTCTCAATTTGACTTCGAGTTAAATTTTGGAGGTTCAACCAATGTACAATTATTGCAGGATGGACTTGAAGACTTGCTTGCAGACCAACAGCCTGTCACGGTGACCTCCACGATGTCATATACACGTCAAGACGAAATCATCGATGCCAATCGCAATAATACGGTAAGTAGAAAAACTGTTTTTGGTAATTACTTCTCCTATGATGATGGTTCAGCAGAAACTGCCATTATAGACAGAGGTTCAGGCTTTCAAAGCACCACTCTAGCCATGGAGTATCATGCCAACCAGGACGATGAGCTCCAGGGAGTCCAAATTCATATCCCTCATATCGAAGGAGATGTGACCAGTCAGCGCTTTAACCTAATGGTTTGGCTAGATAGTTTGGGAGGAGACCCTGTGTATCTTGCTGAAGGTGTAAGGCCCTACTATGTAGATCAGTTTTATGACAGCTTACAGGGGTTTACTACCTACGACCTCCGAGATTCATTGGATGAAAAAATAACCATCGACATTCCGGCTGGAAAATTCTATATCGGTTGGGAGCAAGTATCCCTGAACAGCGTAAAAATTCCGATCGGGTACGATATCAACTCACCTGAGGGAAGCCAGTTTTTCTACTTTAATGCTGGTAATGGCTGGATGAATGTAGGTGCCACTGGTGTGATAAGACCAGGAGCCCTAATGATACGGCCCGTAGTAGGCAATGAACCGGTCATACCGACCAGCACGGAAGATGTTCAAATACTGGACATTGCATTATATCCTAATCCCGGACGCGGCAAGCTGTTTGTAAAGGGTATCGACCCGGTAGATCGTCAAAATTGGACCGTAGAAGTCTATAGTTTGACCGGGCAGCAATTGTTATTCCAAAAATTGCCCGAAATTTTGGATATTTCAAACTATGAATCAGGAACTTATGTTGTGAAACTGAGGAATCGGAATGGAAAAGGGGAAGTGGTTCAAAAAATTATGATTCTCAATTAATTAGGATAATGGATATTACTGTAGAAGAGCTAAAGAAGCGATTGGACGACAATGAAGAATTGGTACTCATCGATGTCAGAGAGCCCCATGAGCACGAAGAGTTTAATGTGGGAGGTGAGCTTATACCTGTTGGTACTATCGTAGACAGACTGGATGACCTAATGAAGCACAAGGAGGATGAAGTAATACTATATTGCCGTTCAGGAAATCGAAGCGGTATGGCTCAAAATATACTTCGTCAGGTAGGATTTACGAATGCTCGAAACCTGGAAGGCGGGATGTTGGCATGGCAAGAGAAATTTCCCGCGTAGCAAGAATTTTCAGAACCTATTCTTCCACATCATAGATTCTACAGGCCGAATGGTACGCTCTGTATACTTGGCGTTCTTTTTCCTATTGTAGTAATTCTTGATCTCTCCCTCTACGGTGAAGTAGATTAATTGCCCCACTGGCATTCCCGCATATACCCGAACGGGCTGAACACATGAAATCTCCAGGGTCCAGGTATTGCAAAAGCCAACATCGCCTTTGCCCGCAGTCGCATGAATGTCGATTCCCAGACGACCAATACTTGATTTACCCTCCAGAAAAGGCACAGTCGAATGTGTCTCAGTGTATTCTTCGGTCACACCCAGGTACAGGCAGCCCGGTTCGAGTACATATCCCTCTTCCGGTATAATGATCTCGCGTATTTTGTTATGCTTTCTGGCATCGAGACATTCATCAACATAGACTGCCAGATACTTAGACAAATGCACATCATACGAGTTGGTACCCAGACATGTGGGGTCAAAGGGTTCGATTACGATCTCACCTGATTGAATTTGCTCTAATATCTTTTCGTCTGAAAGGATCATCTAGGAAAATTTGTGGAGCGCAAAGATAGGCTTTGTCAGTCTAAAATTTACATTCCCAACTTATGATCGTTCGGTCATCACTGGCGCTGACAAGATGTGATCCTGATCCATTCCACAAAAGTGTATTGACTGAGTTTACATGTCCATCGTACTGCGCCTGATCCAGTGTCACAATAGGTGACATATCATCTGTATTCCAGAGCCTGATGGTACGGTCCCTGCTTCCGGTTGCCAGGATGGGCTGAGTGGGGTGCACTGCAAGACTATTAATCGTATACCAGTGTGCGTTGATGTCATCATGCATATCACCGGTAGCGACATCCCAGCGTTTCAAGCGAGCGTCTCTCCCTCCGGATATGAGCGAATTGCCATTTATGAACGAGGTACAAAATACCGAAGGATCATGTGCCTTATTGATCTGTGAAATGAGCGAGAAAGAACCAGGGTCCAGCAAATAGATCTTACTGTCACTAGCCCCCACGGCAATCATCGATTGATCAGGAGAAATACTAATGGATCGCAAACTATGATGCGAAATTGATAATACCTCGAGGAGATTTAAGTCTGTATCCCAGACTCCTATCTTTCCGTCTCCACCCGCCGTGAGAATGCAGTGATCAAGGGTTAATATGTCGAATATGCCCTTCTTGTGATATTGAATCTTTCGCGGATCAGATCCCTGACTAAAGTCTACCTGGTAGAGATGTCCATCCATACACCCAATAAGGAGTACATCCTTATGGAGTGCAATACTGAAAATCTGTTCCTTCACATCACATAGTAATTTGCCATCACCCTCTTGTTTGACGGACCAACGAGCCACCCAACCATCCCCTCCAGCGGACAGAAAGTTCTCTTGGTCCAGCTCCACCAAACTATAGATAGCACTATTGTGTCCTTTGAAACGGGCACACTGATTAATAATCATTCTAAATGAATTTTCCTGTGCATATAACAGACCTCCAGGCAGGTCGTTTAAAAGTACTACCTTTTGAATTTTCATTATACATTGAGATCTCTAGTTTGGCATTAAGTTTTATACATAAGCTTCCCTCCCAGGGTGAACTGGGGCTATGGCAAATTGAAGAATCTGATTCATACTTCGAATCAAGATTAGATCTATCCGCTTCTGAATCCCAACAATTAGCTCCACTTAAGAACAGGCGTCGTACAGAGTGGCTTGCCAGCCGATGGTTGTTGCACGTGATGTCAGGGAGGACACAAAGAGGGGCAGTGATAAAGGATGCGTGTGGAAAGCCCAGACTTCTCGATTCAGATTGGGAAATCTCAATTAGTCATACTCAATCACATGTTGCCGTCGTCGCGGCACCATTTTTGGTTGGAATCGATATACAGGTAAGGGTTGAGAAAATATCACGGATCGCACCTAAGTTTATGTCAGATGCAGAGTCAAAGAATGTGGCACCACATAGAGCGATCGAGTTTCTTCACCTCTATTGGGGTGCCAAAGAATCTCTGTACAAGGCTTATGGTCGACGATCTCTTGATTTTAAGAAACATATCCGTATTGATGCATTCAACTTAGAAGATGGATGCACCACAGGTCAGGTAATAAAAGATGAAATCAAACTCGCATTCGATATTTACTTCACAATTACTCAAGAATACTTTTTAGTATATGCATTGGAAAGAAATTAGCAAGGGTTTCATGATGGTTCTACTCTTATTTGTAGGCGCATGTGGATATAAAGTCCAAACATCCGGTCAAGACCATGCTGAAAATGGAAGTCCGGATGATTTCGAAGTGTTCTATGAACAGTTTCATAGTGACAGTACCTTTCAGATTGATCACATACAATGGCCTTTGGAAGGGCTTCCAGCCCACGCAGATACACTTTCAAATCCTGCCAGTTTCCGATGGCAAAAAGAAACCTGGGTATTGCATCGACCTTTTAACACCTCTCTGACTGGATTTAGCAAGAGCATGTCTTCTATGGGTGACGGGCTAATGGTAGAAAAAATTGTTCACGAAGAGGGAGGCTTTCGGATGGAACGCCGATTTGCTAAAATCGATGATGAATGGAAATTGATTTACTATGCCGCGCTGAATAATTAGTCTCCTTCCCTCGACTGTTTGACGGCTTGTGACTTAAATGTGAGTGAAATGCCAATAATCATCAATCCCAGCGCAATATAGAAAGGGTTGGCATTGAATTCGACGCCAATTACGTCAAGTAGATCAAGAATGGCGAGAGCTGCACCAACGATAAATAATACCATACCTAGAACACGCAGAGTATTCATACTGAACTTCTTTTCTTACAGATGTATTAAAACCCTATCACCTATATAAAGCAATGAGTT
>JAUILM010000534.1 GCA_030432855.1 Bacteroidia bacterium | reverse complement strand
CGGGAAATTTCGATACGGGCAAGATATTCAGAATCTCTTTACAAACTCAGGAAGTTGATTTGATGGCCCAGACAGCGGGTGTAGGATATTTGACAGAAATGAATGGTGCTCTCTATGCTACGATTTTTCGTGGTCATCAAATTGCCCGAATCGATTTTAATGGCACTGTTACTATCCTCTCGGGTCAGTCGATTCCTGGACAGGAGGATGGATCCCTGGAGCAAGCTACATTTTCAAATCCCAATGGTATCGTAGCCGATGCAATGAATACTACTTTGTACGTAGCCGATTGGGGCACTCCCAGACTTTCAAAAATTCAACTTTGACTGGAAAACCTGGTTATTCATAACGACTTAGTGGTTGTATCGAAACCATTAATTGTAGTAACTTTTTTTATAGATTACACGGTCTCTTTAAGGAATTTTGACTTTTGTTATTGGTAATTTGTTTATCTAGCCACAAGGAGCATGGTCGAAACATCATAATAAATATTACGTCGATAGTCTCAGTTTACATGTCGAGTTCATGGCATGTAATTCAACTGAAATTTACATTTTAGTCGATGATACTTAGCCTTTCAGAACCAACTTCGGTCATGAAGTGTGGATTTACCACACTATATTTTGAATCTATAAAGCTCTACATGAATAAAGATCAACTAAATGAACTCAGGCTAGACCTTTCCCTTCGGGTTAAAAATGGCGTGGATTTTATAATAGCTGCCACCATAATTTGGTCTGCGATTGCTTATATCTGGACTTTATCTTTTTCTTCTTACGACAAGAGTGTCTTGACCTTTATTGTCGGTGCTTTTATGTTGCCACTGGCATTTCTGCTTTCGAAAGTACTCAAAACGCAATGGAAAATCCCGGATAATCCGTTACAACCTCTCGGACTGTGGTTGAATTTTGCACAGCTATTTTATTTTCCGTTTTTGGTGTTTATTCTGCTGAAGTATCCCGATTATTTCTTGATGTCCTATGTCATCATTACAGGTGCCCATTTTTTTCCCTATGCGTGGTTGTATACTGAAATAGTCTATGCAGTTTTTGCCGGCATTATATCCATAGGATCACTCTTGCTAACTCTATGGCTGGATCTGGATCAAACATATCTCGTGGGAGTGTTTATGTCGGTAATGCTATTTACCCTCTCCTGTCTCATTTGGCTATCCTATCGAAAGAAGTCTGGCTCCGGAAATCCCTAGTTTTGAATCAATAGATTAGCGGTTGATGAGGTAATAAAAGTTGCGCCGGGATCGACCGTGAGTGTATTGCCCAATCCTGTTTCGTTAGTGTTTAGCGTGACCTGTACACCTGATGGAATGACCACATGATCACATTCGGTGGGGAAATGACCCAAACTCCAGTGACTGGGATCCTGATACCAGAATCCCTGCGAGGGTCCTATATAGCTGTTAGTACTATGTGAATTGCAGACCGCTCTTACTCCATAGTGTGGAAGGGAAACGCCTCTTTCATATGCACCCAGATCTGGATTGGAGCCATTATAATTATCGTTGATGGAGGGAAGAATTATACCTGCATCTACTGCGTTGCAGCTGGCCAGGAGGGTATTATACTCGATGTGAAAAGAGTCCACTGCACCGCCGGGTTCCACCGTATAATTTAGATTTTCAAAGCAACTATTTTGGTTGATCTGGATGCTGTGGAGCTCCTGTCCTGTATTAGCACGGAAGGCAGGCAAATCTACCAGCCGTACATTATCCCATTTAAAGGCATAATTGTATCCATTCCAATCAAAGCCGTCATAGTCCCAGTCGGTCTTCCAGTTAGTGCCTACCACGGGTATTCCTTCCCACGCGTAGCGAGGCTGTATACTGATCCATAGGTTATTCTTGATCTCAAAATTATTAAGGAAATCACTTCCCGAAGCCATGGGGCCACTGTTGATGATAAATGTATTGTGGGCGATTAACGCCCGGTCTGAACGATCTCTCAGTTTTAAGACACTCTGCCCATTGAGCACCGAGACCTGATTGTAGAGTACATAGTATGGAGCACCATTCATGGGTTGGAAACTGATCCCATTATTAAAGAGATTGGTGATGCGATTGCGCCATGCACGATTATTTGCATAGCCGTAGTCAAATTCGATTCCATCATCGGACGTGTCGAAGATGTCATTGTTAAATATATCGACATTTCGCCCGGGATAGGAAATGCCATCTGCTACACGAGAAATCGTATTGTAAGCCACGGTATGCCCATCGGTATACCATAGCTCGATGCCTTCACCCGAGAAATTTGAGGTCTTTGGCTCATTGTCTCCCACGATGGTATTGTCCACAATATACCATCCTTCACCACCGTCATTGAGATAAATACTGTAGTGATTGTTTTCGAAGAAGCATCTTTTTACCACTATATTTTGAGGTCCCGGAGGATCCGTACGTAAGCCGTATTGTTGATCAACAATTTTCAATCCTTCCAACCAGAGGTGATTGGCATCCAGACGGATCCCCTGGAAGACCGGATCCCCATCTCCGGCTGCCTTCCAAACCAAATATTCGGCCGTAGAACCGGATGCTCTGAAATAAATGGTACCGCCATAGTTACCAGCATGTAGAAGAAATATGTCTCCCGGGCTGGCAACAGTTTCTGCATTGTCTATACCCCGAAAAGGATTGGCTTCTGATCCATTCCCAGGTCCGTTGCCATCGTCTGGTACCACGTGGTAGGTCTGACCCAATGCCGGCATTTGAGGGATGTTTTTAGTAGATACTGTCGAGGTGTGTATTGTAGGACTTCCATTATCGGGATCTGTATAGGTCAATTCTATATCATAGCTGGTACCTGGTTCGAGAAAAAGTATACTTCCAGCCACCATATTTTCTCCCTGAAAGTCTACACGATAGAGCGGATGGCCTTCCCGATATGAAGATCCGGTCTCACGGAAACGCACCGTACAGATGGCATCGTGGTCATCGTCACCTGTGATATCCCATTCGATACCAATGCTATTACGCGTCACATAAATTTCCACCGAGCCCGGAGTCGAAGAATTGGCCAGTAAATTATCCATTATTTCTGCCGGAGGAGCAAGATTGGAGTGTACCAGGAAGGAGGTGAGTATAAGCCACATCATAGATTCTGATTTATTCGAATAACTATGAGTGTGGTAGATGCTATAAGATATAACTGATACCGGCAATGTGTATTATCCTTCAACTCAAGAATTTTGCCAATTCCGGCAAAAATGCGAACTTTTTTACCTGACGACGTCTTATTTTTCACGCCAATTTATGATCAATGATGCAAACTATTTTTTCGCAAAATGTTATCTTTTGATTATCGACAAAACTCATCTAAATACTGCCTGTATTTCTAAATATTTTTAATTGAGAACAAAATGAACATTAAAACTCCTTTGGGAAATGAAAAACCATCAAAATCCAATGCCTCTCGAAGAGGCTTCTTAAATAGCATGGGACTGGGTGGTCTCAGTCTTGCCGCCATGCCATTTGCCCGTATTGAAGAACGTGTGGAATATACCACACAGAAAGTGAGCCGTGCTTCCGCACCAAGTGATCTTAAAATCACAGATATGCGAATCGCTGAGGTAGGAAAGGGCGTGGTATTTAGGACACCTATTGTGCGCATTTATACCAACCAGGGTATTGTAGGTCATGGTGATGTACGGGATGGAGCAGCCAAAGAGTATGCCCTGTTTTTGAAGAGTAGACTGTTGGGTGAAAATCCTTGTAATGTGGAGCGACTCTTCAAGATTATAAGTCAGTTTGGTCACCATGGGAGACAAGGTGGCGGTGTTTCTGGCGTTGAGATGGCGCTCTGGGATCTTACCGGGAAAGCATACGGAGTACCCGTGTACCAACTGCTTGGTGGAAAGTACCGGGATAAGGTGCGGGTCTATTGTGATACTACGGTGTCTCAGGACCCTCATGAATATGCCGAAAGAATGCAGGCACGTATAGATGCGGGATATACCGCATTGAAGATGGATATTGGTATTAATCTGTTAAAAGATATGCCCGGTGCGGTGGTAAATGATCCTAATGGAAAATTTGCTCCATACAAACACGAGTATCGCAACTATAACCTGACGAAGCATCCCTTTACCAGGGTCCAGATCACTGAAAAAGGAATTGACCGATTGATGGAGTTTCTGGATGTGATGCGGTCCAAGATCGGATACGAAATCCCTATGGGGACGGATCACTGGGGACATTTCGGTATTAACGAAGCGATTAAAATTGCGCGTGCTGCCGAGCCTTACAATCTTGCCTATATAGAAGATATCATCCCCTGGCAGCTCACCGACCAGTGGCGTGAGATTACGGTGTCGAGTACCACACCTACACAGACTGGTGAAGATATCTTTAAGTTGGAAGGTGGTTTCGAAGAACTCATTACCAAGCGGGCGGTAGATATCGTCCATCCGGATCCTAATACTGCAGGTGGAATTCTGGAAACTAAACGTATTGGAGACTATGCATCCAAACATGGTATTGGCTTTATGCATCACCATGCGGCAGGTCCCGTGTCGTTCCTTGGATGTGTACATAGTGCAGCTGCTACTGAAAACTTCATGTGGCTTGAACATCATGCGGTGGACAAGCCTGATTGGGAAAATCTGGTCACTGGTTTTGATGGTCCCATAGTAAAAGATGGATATGTGA
>JAUILM010000533.1 GCA_030432855.1 Bacteroidia bacterium | reverse complement strand
AGAATAAAGCAATTTGGATACCATGGTCGACAAGCCGGTGGTGTTTGTGCCGTTGAAATGGCGTTGTGGGACCTTGCGGGTAAAGCATATAATGTGCCCGCGTATCAGCTTATAGGAGGAAAATTTCGTGACAAGGTGAGATTGTATGCCGATACACCTATGGGAAGAAATGACGAAGAATTCACTACCCGTGTGAATAAGAGAATGGATGAGGATGGATTTACTTTCCTGAAGATGGATTTTGGGATAGAACTTGCTGCCAGACGGGATCCAAACTCTATCACGAACAGTAATTTTTGGGACGTGACCCGACAATGGACTAACGAGCCCATGACGTATGGGGCCACTCACCAACTTACACAAGTGCAAATCACTGATCAGGCACTGGACATTATGGTGGAGCGCATCGAAAAAGTGCGAAATAAAATAGGATACGGAATTCCTCTGGCATCGGATCACTATGGTCACTTCGATCACAACAATGCCATACGCCTGGGCAGGGCAGTTGAAAAATACCGATTAGCATGGTTGGAAGACCTTATTCCATGGAACTACACTGACCACTGGAAAATGATTAGCGATGCAATCGAAACTCCCACCACTACAGGTGAAGATATTTTCCTCAAAGAAGAGTTTATTAAACTGGTAGATGCCCGTGCCATAGATATCGTGCACCCGGATCTTGCCAGCTCAGGTGGACTGTTAGAGACCAAGAAAATTGGAGATTATGCTGAAGAAAATGGAATTGCCATGGCAATGCATTTTGCGGGTACTCCGGTGTCATTTATGGCGAATGTACATTGTGCCGCTGCTACACAAAACTTCATGGCACTGGAACATCATTCTGTCGACCTGCCTTATTGGGAAGATTTGGTGACTACCCAGCATACTTTGATTGAAAAGGGATTTGCCAATGTACCGGATACACCGGGACTGGGAGTAGAATTGAACGAAGAGGTCGTCAAAGAGCACTTGGATCCGGAAAATCCCGGGTACTTTGAACCTACACCAGATTGGGATGTAATCCGATCATGGGATCGTCTCTGGAGCTAATCTTCCGAACCGATATATAATGGAAGCGTCTGATATTTTTCAGGCGCTTTTTTTTTAAATAAAAAGGTTGATTTGAACCAGTTGTCAAACCAACCTTTGTATAAAAGATCACTGTATAACTTGCACTGCGATCGCCTATTTAGGCGGAGGTGTCATCCTTAGGTAGGGCTTTACCGTTTTGAATCCCTTAGGAAATTTCTCCTTTGCTTCTTCATCTGAAACACTGGGAAGTATGACTACATCTTCGCCATCTTTCCAGTCTGCCGGAGTAGCTACCTGCTCGTAAGCGGTCAATTGAAGTGAGTCAATAACTCTAAGTATTTCCAGAAAATTTCTGCCGGTAGATGGAGGATAGGTCAATGTGAGCATGACTTTCTTGTTAGGATCGATGACAAACACGGTACGAACCGTCGCTTTTGCGGTCATCTCAGGATGAATCATATCATATAAAATGGACACATTGCGATCTTCATCTGCCACAATCGGAAAATTCATGGTCACATTTTGAGTTTCCTCAATGTCTTTGATCCACTCATGATGTGAGTCTACCGGATCAATACTGACCGCCAGCGCCTTCACGTTTCGTTTTTCAAACTCACCTTTTAAGGCAGCTGTTCGACCTAACTCAGTAGTGCATACGGGTGTAAAATCAGCGGGGTGGGAGAATAGAAGACCCCAACTATCACCTAACCACTCATGGAAATTGATAGTGCCCTCAGTTGTTACTGCTGTAAAATCTGGAGCTGTTTCTCCAAGTCTAATTGCCATTACTTAATGTTTATTTGATTATCAATTGATTGTTTTTCTTCGGGGTTCGGAATCCGAGGTTAATTTTCAGATTCCCTGTTTGCCGACTTACTACTTAACGGATATTAAAAATGTATTGTTTATTTTCAACCGAAATCCTTTACTCCTTAACTTAATAAGTTTTAGGGAAGGCCCGGATTGTAAATGACGACAGACTGACTTAAGTATATATGAACCTGCATTTAAAGGATAAGACCTTCATCGTAACGGGAGGGTCGAAAGGTATTGGAGCGGCAATCACTCAGACACTTTTTGAAGAAGGTAGTAAGGTGATGATCGCCACTCGATCACGAGAAGCTACGGAACAATTTATTGATCAAATTGATCCTTCACGATCACAATTGCATAGTATCATTGGAGACCTGAAATCATCTGATCAGTGTAGAAAGGTGATAGAGGAAACCGTGGCCTATTTTGGTAGTATCGATGGTATTGTCAATAACGCCGGCATGAATGATGGAGTGACACTTGAAGATGGACCCGAGGCGTTCAGAAAGTCTTTGGAGCTAAACCTATATCACTACTATGATCTCGTGCATTACGCTCTTCCTTATCTGAAGACTTCGAAGGGGAGCATTGTGAATATAAGCTCGAAAGTGGCGCTCACCGGACAGGGCGCCACATCAGGATATGCGGCAGCCAAGTCAGCTCAGCTGGGCCTCACCAGAGAATGGGCCGCGGCCCTTTTAGAGGATGGAGTCAGAGTAAATGCGGTCCTGCCAGCAGAAGTAATGACACCACTCTACCGCAAGTGGTTAGACAACTCATTTGAGAATCCGGCCGCTAAAGAGGCGGAAATCGTATCTAAAATTCCCTTAGGAAAAAGAATGACTAGTGCCCAGGAGATCGCCTCGATGACAGTCTTTCTTCTTTCAGATCAATCAGCACATACTACCGGACAGTTTATGATAGTAGACGGTGGATATGTACACCTCGACCGGTCTCTGACCTAATTTCAGACAAAATTTCGAAGCGTTTAACCGATGAATAACCAAAAGACTCCTTTGCTCCCCTTTATCCTGGTGACCAGCCTGTTTCTCATGTGGGGACTTGCCAATAATATGACGGATACGCTATTGGCCGCGTTCAAGCGAATCCTCAGTATGACTGATTTTCAGACTTCCTGGATTCAGGTGGCTTTCTATGGTTCTTATTTTTGTCTGGCTCTTCCAGCCGCCCTATTCATCAAGAAATTCACCTACAAGGCAGGGGTGTTACTGGGTTTAGGTTTGTTCATTGCCGGATCACTGCTGTTTTATCCGGCCAGCAAGACCATGGTGTATGGACATTTTTTGGCATCACTATTTATTCTGGCTGGTGGACTCTCGATTCTTGAGACAACTGCTAATCCTTATATTTTAGCCATGGGGCCTGCTGAAAATGCTACCCAACGTCTTAATTTTGCACAGTCGTTCAATCCTATTGGGAGTATCACGGGAGTGATCCTCAGTAAGATTTTTATTCTCAGTCATCTTGATCAATCTTCAGCGGAGGAGCGGGCCGAGATGACTGCCGAACAATTGAATAGCATCCAGACCGCAGAGATGTCTGCCGTGATGGGACCCTATGTGGGTGTGGCACTGGTGTTAGCCATTCTTTGGCTTACCATCTACTTTGTCCGAATGCCCAGGGCCTCGGATGAAGATCAGGATTTAAATTTTATGCCGGCTGTCAGAAGACTGGTGAAAAAGAAGCACTATGTGTGGGGTGTCATTGCACAGTTCTTTTATGTCGGAGCTCAGATATGTGTATGGTCTTTCACAATTCGGTATGTCATGCAGGAACTGGGTGTCAATGAAGATCAGGCCTCATCTTATTACATAGCTGCATTGGTGCTTTTCACCGTATCTCGCTTCATCTGTACAGCTCTTATGAAATTCATTAGTCCTTCCAGATTGCTGACGATTTTGGCGGTTTTGGCAGTCATTCTTACAGCAGGTGTGATTTTCGGTTCGGGATACCCGGGTGTAATATCTTTAATCGGCATTTCTGGTTGCATGTCTTTGATGTTTCCCACCATTTTTGGACTGGCAAGTGTAGGTTTAGGCGAGGATACGAAGATTGGTGGTTCTGGATTGATCATGGCTATCCTGGGTGGTGCAGTTATCACTATGATTCAGGGGCAGGTATCTGATGCCACGGGTAGTATAAAGATCGCTTATATCGTTCCTTTGTTATGCTTTCTGATCATTGCCTATTACGGTGCATTTATTGCCAGGAAAAATCCATCCTATTCCTAGGAGCTAATTTCCAGCGTAGTCTGGTTATTTCAACAGCTTCCCAGATATATCGTCTCCTTAGAATCACTGAATCAGTGATGCAACAGAATTGCGCTGCGATATCGGTACTTTTATGCTGCCATAAAGTTATTGTATGGGACACAATCACATGCATCATCATCATGATTCAGAAGACGCTGGTCGGATCGGCTTTGCTTTCTTTCTAAATCTCATTTTCACCGTCATTGAGTTTTTTGGTGGCTTGTGGACCAATAGTGTAGCTATTATTTCTGATGCCTTACACGATCTGGGCGATAGCATTGCATTGGGTATGGCGTGGTATTTTCAAAAATTATCTCATCGAAAGAAGGATAAGGTTTATAGTTATGGATACCGTAGATTTTCCTTACTGGGGGCGCTTATCAATAGTATAATTCTCATCATTGGTTCTGTATTTATCATACGCGAGGCCTTTCTCCGTATTAGTAATCCAGAGCCAACCCATGCTCCCGGAATGATCATTCTGGCGGTACTTGGTATTATTTTTAACGGGGCTGCCGTGCTGAAACTCAAGAAAGGTGATTCTCATA
>JAUILM010000532.1 GCA_030432855.1 Bacteroidia bacterium | reverse complement strand
TGAGCGAGGTGTCCCAGAATGGGAATTCCCCGAAATGTGGGACAGTTTTGATGGTTCGGTAAAGGATCACTGACCAAAAGACTTTACCTATTATAAGGAAATAAAAAGTGGCCACCTCTTCTTTCAGAGATGGCCCCAAAGAACAATAAACCTAACTCAAGAAAAAGACGAAAATTCTTGCTTACCGACTCCAGGTCGGCATTCCATCAATTAATCTACATTGTCATGTAAATAGGGATTGTCTCTTCTTATTTCAGGCTCGTCATCGACTGAGATAGACCAACGAGAGACATTTACCTCTGATGAATGAGGGACATCATCCAGTTTGACCTCTCTACGTAAGTATGCCGGTTCATTCTCCATATCGATTACTGATTGTGGATTGGTTAATCTTCTATTCTGTGATCTCAGCGCTTCCTTTTGCTTGCGATCGCGCTCCATGGCTTCTTCTCGTGATTCATGTCTCGGTGGTTCCTCTTTTCTCATGTAGGGTTCACCGTGTATCTGGCCCTGTCCATAAGTATGGGCATTTTCTATTTCAAGGTCTATACTCTTCTTATGATTTCCTTCGGTATAGCCGGTCTCATATACAGGCTCTTTAGGCGAAGTTTGCCGATCATCCTCGAGAGATACGACGATCTTCTCAGGCTGTGGTTCCACGATTTCTTCGGTGTTATTTCGATGCTCGAATCCGGTGGCGATAACTGTCACACAGATCTGATCTCCCAACGACTCATCATGACAATTACCCCAGATAAGGTCTGTATCGTACCCTGCCTCATCCTGTACATATTCAGTAATTTCATAGATCTCGTCCATAGTCACCTCCTTCGATCCGGAAGTGATATTCAACAGGATGTGCTTTGCCCCCCGGATATCATTCTCCTCCAGAAGTGGGCTGTTCAATGCTTCATCTACGGCTTTTCTTGCGCGACCCTCGCCTTCTGCCATAGCTGTACCCATCACAGACACGCCACTGTCCCGCATGACAGTATTCACATCTTCAAAGTCTACGTTTACATATCCTGGTACGGTTATAATCTCGGCGATCCCCTTTGCCGCAGTAGAAAGAATATCATCTGCATTGGAAAAAGCCTCTGATAGTGGCAAATTACCATGGATTTCACGCAATTTATCATTGGATACAATGATGAGTGAATCCACATTCTTTTTCAGTTCTTCCAGTCCGGCATTGGCCTGATCCTTTCGTCGTTTTCCTTCAAATCGAAAAGGAATAGTAACAATTGCCACTGTCAGGATATCCATCTCTTTAGCAGCCTTTGCAATGATGGGTGCGGCTCCGGTCCCGGTACCACCGCCCATACCGGCTGTGATGAATAACATCTTGGTATTTTCTTCTATAAATCTTCTTACATCTTCAATGGATTCGATGCAAGCTTGTTTTCCTACCTGTGGTAATGAACCAGCCCCTCTACCCTCCGTGAGGTGTGGTCCCAACTGAATTTTTGTGGGTACAGGACTCAGTTCCATACTCTGATTATCCGTGTTGCAAATGGCAAAATCAACTCCGATAATGCCCTGACTGTACATATGCGATACAGCGTTGCATCCGCCACCACCAACACCAACTACTTTGATGATAGAGCGCTCTTCCGTCGGTATATCAAATTGCATAATCTAGGATTTAATAATTATTGAATTAGGTTATTGTTTTCGTTTTTATAAAATGCTAGTCGAGATCAGGATCATCTTCCGGATCTGGTTCCCCTTCCAGCCAAGTTTTCGTCCTTTGGAATGCTTTACCCCAGAATCCTAGTTGAGTGCCGCTAGTATCAGACTCTCCTTCGATGCCTGGTTCTGTTCTTGTTTGATCTTGTATCATGGATTCTTCTTTTACAATTTCTTTTTCGGGGACTTCCAATGCCGTTTCATAGTCTCTATGATCAATAGCATGTTTCAGTAGTCCCACTGAAGTGGCACAGATGGGTGTGGCAATTTCCTGAGGATACCCATGCGCCAGAATGTCAACCGGCAAACCGATGCGTGTAGGAATACCTGTATGAAACTCACTAAGCAAGTCGATATGCTTGAGCAATGATCCTCCCCCCGTCAGTACAATGCCTCCGATGAGTTTATTCTCATATCCTGACCGTTGAATATCCCAGATCACATAGTCCAGGATTTCCTCCATTCGTGCCTGAATGATAAGGGCTAAATTCTTCTCTGAAATCTCTTTAGGTGCCCGGCCTTTCAATCCGGGTATAGTGATGATGCGGTTGTCAAAAACCTTGTCAGCCAGTGCTGATCCGAATTTAGTTTTCAGCTTCTCTGCCTGATGGGGCATAATCGTACATCCTTCCTTTATATCTTTTGTCACGACATTGCCACCAAAAGGTATGACGGCGGTGTGACGTATGATGCCTTCCTGGTAGATCGTAATATCTGTCGTGCCCCCGCCGATATCTACCAAGACAATCCCTGCCTGCTTTTCTTCTTCACTGAGGATTGACTCCGCACTGGCAATAGGCTCCAGCGTGAGGTCAGCGACCTGAAGTCCAACCTTCTCAAGGCATCGTAGAATATTGCTGGAAGCCGTGATCTGTCCGGTAATGATGTGGAAGTTCGCTTCCAGTCGGATACCGGACATCCCGATAGGGTCTAATATGCCCTGTTCTCTATCTACCGTATACTCTTGCGGAATGACATGTAAGATCTTGTCACCAGCGGGCAATACCAGCTTATACATATCATGGATCAGCATGTTTATGTCATCCTGCGAAATTTCATCATGAGCATTATCCCGGGTAAGAATACCCCGATGATGCAGGCTTTTGATATGCTGACCAGCAATACCAACATGGACAATCTTCACTTTCGCCTCAATTTGCTTTTCGACGGCTGTGATCGCATCCCTGATAGCATTTACAGTCTTTTCGATATTGGAAATGACGCCACGTATGACACCATCTGAGCGTACTTTACCCAGACCCAGTATCTCGATCTTTCCATATTCGTTTAATCGCCCGGCGATGGCCACGACTTTCGTTGTGCCGATATCGACAGCGACGACTACTTCTTTTGGATCAAATTCATAAGGTCTCATTTCACCCGCTGTTTATTGTTCTTAGATTTCTTAAGTCCTTTCCTTGGTTATAACTTGTCGGTCAAATTTCACATTGATACTTTCCAGTTCCTTCCATCCTACAAGGGGCATACCCTGTCGCATAAAATTTTTCATCTTCTGCATTTTGGCCTGGAGATTTTCTGCATCTCCGACGATCACTTCGAAACTGCCTACATTTCCTTGTAAAGCAATTTCACCATCGCGATCCACATAGATACTTTCCAACCATGCATCCATAAAATCATCCTGCCTGGCCAGTCTGGCAATCTCAAACACATCGCGCAATCTCGTCTCGGTGGTATCAAAACCCATCTGATAAGGTTCTAATGCTCCAGATACCACGGGTACCCTTGCGGTAAAATGTCTGGACAGTGGCAATCGGACTCCCTCCGTATCCAGATAGTAGTTATTACCACTGATGTCGATCACTCGTAGTAGGGGTGTTCGTTGCACAATATCAATATGCAGCGTCTCCCTTGAGTCTACGTAGGCATCGGCCTTTCGGATAAAAGCCTCCGTATTGAGTAGTCTCTCGATATCTTCCAGGTCAATGCGATCCAGTTCAACTCCGACCAAATCAATGTCATACGCTTTAATTATCCGCTCTTTAATCTCATCTACCGTGATGAGATCATTTCCGTCTTCAAGATGATCCAACCGATAATTAACTGCTGCAGTCTCTTTTGTCTGCTGTGTGTCAATTGCTGCCATCGTCCCAAATACCAGCGCCAATCCCAGTAGACACCAGGCTACAACCACGGACACTTGCTTTAATTTCTGGACGTTTTTACTCATTTCAATAGCAGCAATTACATGTTTAAAATCACTTTAACTATATCTTTTGTAGCATTAGGTCTGGACAATGTCTTTATCCGTCCTCCCAATGCTTTCAGTTTTTCAGCATCATGGACTAAATCAATTGCTTCTCTTATTAATACAGCTCCTGCCTTACTATCCTCGATCATCATGGCCGCATCTACTGCAGTAAGGGCTTTGGCATTTTTCGTTTGATGATCCTCAGCTACATTGGGTGAAGGGATCAAAATCGTAGGCTTTCCCAGTAGGCTTATCTCAGATATTGTGAGAGCCCCCGCTCTACAAACCACAAGGTCAGCCGCCGCATAAGCCTTCGCCATGTCATCGATGAAGACCATTGCGCTTATATTTTCAAGCTGGGCCGTTTCACACCCCATGTACGTCTGCTCATAATATTTACCGATCTGCCAGATGATCTGGACATCGCTCTTCCGCAATACATCATGTGCAGATTTCATGGCTTCATTTAAAGTGCCTGCACCCAGACTACCACCGAATATCAGTATGGTTTTTTTGTCAGTCTGGAGCTGCATATCTACTCTAGCCTGCTCTTTACCCTTCTGAAAATCCAGATCCTGCCTTACCGGGTTTCCGGTTTCTATTAGTTTTTCGGCAGGAAAGTATCGTTGCATATCGGAGTAAGCCACACAAATCTTATCTACCTTCCCAGCCAGCCATCGATTGGTGAGGCCGGGAAAGCTATTCTGTTCCTGTACCAGCGTCGGAATACCCATCCTGGCAGCCATGGCTAACGTGGGACCACTGGCAAAGCC
>JAUILM010000531.1 GCA_030432855.1 Bacteroidia bacterium | reverse complement strand
CAGATGGATTTTCAATATTCACGATTCGCTCTGACCAGCAACAATTATAGGTTTCAATACGGAAAGGGCCTGAAGAAGGATAAATATGCTCCCCGGCATACGATACTTTTCTCAGATCTTTTGACTCCTCCAATTGAAACTCCGTGAATGCCAGTGCTTCAAAAAATCCATCCCCCCAGGAGATATTTATACTATCCCGAAAATGACCTGGATAGTCGAAATAGAGATCGATCTGTAAGGATATACTGTTCTGATCTGTTTGACGAATATGCATAAAACCACTCCTAATACCAATCTGTGCTGAGGCCGCTTCTACAACCATGAAAAGAAAAAGGAAAACAAAAGGGTGTCGCATACGTAGGATTTAAGTTAATATACCAATTATAGAGACAGTAGTCAAGGCTCTGACATTGCTAGTGTTGTCATTAGTACGTAACCATACTTAAGGTGCAGCCATTTTGTAATTTAGCAAGGCATCAAAAGCGAACTGTAGCCGAGCTCCATGAGATTTTTAGAACGCAGATAAAATTCAGAAGGACAATTCTTGGAGTGTGCAATTTTAGTATTTGCACCACTAGGAAACTGTTGAAAAACTGAGGTTGATGCTGCAGCCGTAAATCATTGAGTCCAATCTGGAAAGTGACAATGGCATAAAATGAGCTAGTTTTGGATGAGATTTGCACTTTTCCGAGATGGGGTGATGCCTATGTATCATCCGATTGAGGAAAATGGAAAGATCGCCAAAAGAGCCATTTTTGATTTGATCACCTTTTCGGAGTGGACTCAATAACGTGCCTGACAAGGCGAGATCGAAGACGGCTACCCGTAGGTAACCAACTGACCTGTCTACCGTGGTGCCCCGTCGCCGAAGCGGCTATGGCGCATAGGAGACCTGCCAGGCAGGGGATCAACGAAGTCAGGCGCAATGAGAACGGCTGAATTTTTATTTAGGACATATTGAAGAATAATTATCAGCGCGAGCTGGGTATTTCAACAGCTTCCTAGGCAGCTTTCTGGAAATCCCGTATCATCATAGTTACTGACGTACCCTGCCCTCCATCGATACTCAAATCTGCATCGAGCTGCGTCGAAAAAGCGTCGATCAGACGGTAGCCAAATGACTTGCTCAAAGCCTCTGCCTGATCGGTTGGCATGCCGACACCGTTGTCACTTACTACGAGTTTTAGTGTTTCTCCCTCTTCCTTTAATGCTACGTGTACTTCTCCCGAATCTCGACCATCAAAGGCATGTTTTAAAGCATTACTAATCAATTCATTGATGACCAATCCCAGGGGTACCAGCGTATCGACATCTAAGTGAATGGGGTCCACATCCATAGTTAAATGAACCTTATCAGGGGCAATGTTATATGAGGAGAAGAGATTTGAGGTCAGTTTTTCAAGGTATTCTTTCACGTCAATACCCTTTAAATTTTCCTCCTGATAGAGATTTTGGTGAATGAGTGCCATTGACTTTACTCGATTTCGTCCCTCCAGGAGTGCTGATTGCGCCTGATGATCATGTACGTGCTCGCTTTGCAGATCCAGTAAAGATGAAACTACCTGAAGATTATTTTTCACTCTGTGATGAATCTCCTTCAGCAGAAAGTTCTTTTCTTCTAATGATTTGGAGATGAGTTGATTCTGTTCTCTGATTTTTTTCAGTAAAGAATAGAGCCAGATTGCCATGCCCAGCATCAGGATGAAACCCAACCCCACTCCCATCAATTGCATTCTCGTATTCTTAATTCTAAAGGCATCGGCCTCACGCTGAATATTGAGTAATGCAATTTCCTGTTCTTTCTTATCGGTCTCATATTTTGTTTCGAGATCACTGATCTGATTAGAGATATCCAGGTTGAGCATGCTATCGGCCAGACCCTGATACTCCTCCAAATGATAAATTGCCTTAGTGAGATCCCCTCGCTTTTTGTACCCCTTGTAGAGAGCCTCATGCGACTCTCTCACGTCCTTCATACCATTGTTATAGTCATTGTTCTCAATGATTTCTTCCAGCAGCCTGATTCCCTCATCCGTATTTCCTGCATCTATGAGGATGCTGCCCAATGGCAATTGACTCAATGCAATTAAACTTGATGCCTGTAATTGCTTGGCATACTTATGCGCCTGACGCAGATGTGCAATGGCTTCTTCTGTGTTACCCTGTAAATGAAGTATACGTCCCAACTGGGTGTGATCATAGACCAGACCCCAGGTATCTTGCATTAAACTATCCAGTCGAAATGCCTCGCGATAATAAATAAGGGCAGAATCCAATACCTGAAGTTGCTCGTAGCAAAGCCCAATATTAGAATTTGCAATTGGCATCTGAACCGAATCTCTGTTAGTAATTGCAACAGCCAATGCTCTGCGATGGTACCTCAGCGCCTCCTTCTGCTGATTCATTTCCTGCAGTACTGCACCGAGTTTCGTTGTACTATTAATGATCCCAAAGGTATCGTTGACATGTTCAGAAAAGCGCAAAGATTGCATGGTCATTTCCATGCTTTTGTTCCACAACCCCTGATCGGAATAGAGATTTGCCAAACCCATGCTTACCCTGGAAAGTCGAAATGTGTCTCTGTCCGCCCAAAGATCATAGTACTTAAAGAGATATTCTTCGCTCGCATCGTACCGTCCTATATCTTTATAAATGATGCCATAGTAATAATAGCTCACGTCCTTGCCAAAAGCTATTTCTGCATTTTCCTGAATTGCCTCCACATCCTTCAGGAGTTCGAGACTCACCTGATGGTTTCTGCGTCGGTTTTCCCAGATGACATCCAATAAATAACTGATTCTGGCAGTATCTCCTTCGATTTCTGCAACTTCTACCCGGATGCTATCCAGGAAATTTTGTCCCTGGACGTCAACACTTGTGTAAAGTATCAGAAGGCTAATCAGACAAAATTTACCCCAGGAGGTCATCGGTTGAGTACATTAATACTCAATGAAAATACAAATAATAGTACTTGGATGACCACTAACTAAATCCTTCCCGAATAAAAGGCATCCTCTGGATACGTTTACCAGTAAGTCTGTACAGTGCGTTGGCAATCGCTGCGCCTATAGGGCCCAGTGGAGGCTCACCTACCGCCCCCGGGGTTTCCGCATTTTGCAGTATAGTGACCTCGATTTCCCGGGGTGCATCGCGCATCATTGCCATCCGATAGGGTCCATAGATGACGGGATGTAGCTCTCCATTTTCTAATTGCATTTCCTCGTAACAAGATGCACTCATACCCATGATAATGGCACCTTCACACTGTGCCCTGATCTGGTCTGGATTGACAGCAAGGCCGGGATCAATCACACAGGTGACCTTATGCACTTTAATCTTATCCCCTTCCAGCGATACTTCTGCCACTTGGGCTACAGGGGTATTCGCATCCGTAGATACGGCAAATCCCATCGCGACACCATCCATCACAGTGTCCTTGTACCCCGATTTATCTGCGGCTGCTTTGATCACTTCACTAAGACGATATCCCCGGTCATCATCCTGGATGTGATCTAACCGAAATTGGACAGGATCCACACCGGCCTGCAATGCCAGTTGATCTATAAAACTTTCGATGGCAAAGGTATTCGCTAAAAGTCCAAGACTTCGCCACCAACTGGTAGCAAAGGGCAGACGGACCCTCCAGGAGACCGCGCGATAATCAGGAATGGCCCCATACTGAATCATCCCACCTCGCCAGGCACCGACATCCGAGCCAATGATCGGCGTGATCATACCAGGTATCAATGCCGAACCAAACATCACATCACCACTCGATACATGGTGCTCGATAGCCATTATTCGACCATTCGTCACTTTTGCCTTTAATACATGATGTGTTGGTGGGCGAAAAGTATCATGTTGAAATTCTTCCTTTCGATCAAAAAAGTACTTGACGGGCCTCCCCACTTCTTTAGACATGACGGCGGCAAACATCGCATGCGGGCTATGTAGTCTGCGACCGAATCCTCCCCCCAGAAATGTAGGAATAATATTGACCTGCTTTTTCTTTAGACCCAGTCGCTTTGCCACTTCATTACGAGTGATCTTTACCACCTGTGTAGAGACATAGACTGTGGCAGTCTCCACGCCAACATCTGCCACGGCCACATTGGGTTCCAGCTGCGCATGGGCCCCAATAGGACTATAGAATTCTGATTCGACTACCTCTCCTCTCTCAAGGGCTTGTTCCGGATTCCCCTTCTTCTGAATCACCACGGGATCGCCCTCTCCTACCCTAAGTCTCTCCTCAAGTAATGCGGAGGTCCATGCATCCTCGACTTCCCACTGAGCTTCGATAGCTTGCTTGGCAAGCTCTGCCTGCATTCTGGTTTCCGCCACTACTCCTATAAAATCATCCTCTTGCAGGATTTTAATAACTCCTGGCATTCCCTCTGCTTTTGAAGCATCTGCAGAAACCAGCTTTGCACCTACTTTCGAAGGTCGCAGAATGGCCCCGTGTACCATTTCGGGTAACTCTACATCCAGACCAAAGATTGGATCTCCAACGACTTTCTCTTTCAAGTCCACTCGTTCGATTGGTTTTCCAATCAATCTGAATTGATCAGGCCCTTTCAAGGCAGGGGTATCAGGCACCTTCCATTCAGTGGCATTCGAGACCACCTCGCCATAGGTGATGGATGTTTGACCGGCAGAGATTACGCCTTCCGATACACTGATTTGCGACCTATC
>JAUILM010000530.1 GCA_030432855.1 Bacteroidia bacterium | reverse complement strand
ACATAAATCATAGTCACCGTTCTCGATTTCAATTTGTGGTAGTTGCACATTATATGTTTGGTAGCAACCGTGATATAGGGTATCTTGATAAATTCCAGGGGATGATACGATTGAATTGCCAATGAAATCTCCCGGACAAAGAAATGTGTCTATTGTCGGGAGTCCGAGACTGTAAATAGTATCAAATCCATAATAGAAATTTTCATCGCTATCTACTGCCTGGAATTCTTGGAGGATGATTCGCAAGGTATCAGTTTCCTCACCCCATCGGTAAACATATGTGTCGCGATCAACGTAGTAAATATCAGTAAGAGGTTTTCCACCCAGATCTGATCCAATTGGTAAGGTATCACCAATGAATATCATTTCAGTATTTGCTAAGTCGGAAGAGCAGGGCACACCAATACTACGTCCATAAATGCCAATATTCCCATAAGATTTTATAAGTGACCCTTGTAAGCATCGGATGGAGTGATTTCCGTGTTTCGTACCATTAAATTGGATGAAGTGGTCACTATCGTACGTAACATGGTAGCCATCAGCTTTATTATCTCTAGTTCTTGAGCTCCACCACCATGCGTTTTCACCAAAGTCAGGCCATCGCCAGCCATTCATTCCAGCGGGAAGAGCGTGAAAATTGAATTCATCGGTGGCCCCGGTATTGGGAGCCAGCCAATGTATGGTACCCTTCTCCTTTAGCTTACCACCTCCCGATCCATGTCCACCGACAAAATCCTTGAGAATATGAAATTCTTTTAGTCTTGGGACATGCCATCCGTCGGGACAAATACCCCGATTATCTTCAACAACATAAAAGTTATAGAGTGCACCAAATGTGCCTGCATATGTGATCGAGTCATCTTTCGGCCAGGCATATGTAGCAAAGAACCTTGCAGAATCAATCGACATTTTTTCAATTGGATCGCCATTAGCGTATTTCGTTGCCCTTAAGTTATCTGCCATCCATACTTGTTCACCGATTTGCACGGTTCGGTACTTGTTACCTTCGTTATCCTGGATCGTGTCATGTATAGGCGATTGGCCCCATGATAGTATGGGTAGAATGGTCAAAATGATGAGAAATGCTATAGGTCTCATTAGATGGTGATAAATGTGCTTTCAAGGTAAAAAAGTAAATGGACTGTCAGAAGATCCTGTACATATGCAGTTTGTGGAATATCCTAAAAATCGAGGGACCCCGAAGAGTCCCTCACCACTTAAATGGTCAAGTGGATTTTGTGTGCTTAAAAAGTATAAATAATTTTTCGAATTAATGTGATATTGATGCATTTCTTGCCGTCAAAAGAAAGATTTGTCCCATATTTAACTCAATTCATACCAGATATGTACTAATTAGTCACATTGTACGTATCTAAGTCTCGTCTTTTACTCTGGTTCTAAGTCTATAGATTTGCTCATCTTCAGTCTAGAAGCTGTAAGTACCTACTTGTGTATTACTTAATGTACAATACATCGGTAGATCTTTGCTATCTTAAGATGGGCATTAGTAAATCATGAATTGCATTCCTGCACTACCTGTGTTTCTGCTGGCACTGCTATCAATGAGCATCATATTTTGGAATTGTTCATCCGAAAATCGAGTGTCAAACTCCGAGTATGGTGCAGCACTATTTGTTCATGAGATTCAACCGTTGCTGCAGCGTAAATGTCTCACTTGCCATGGCGATGATCCATCGGACCTCAGTGGTGATTATGATCTACGAAGCCGTCGGACTATGCTGCAGGGTGGACAGTCCGGCCAGGCGGCTGTGATTCCGGGTAAAATTGCGGAAAGTCCTCTTATTCACGCTGTCAAAAGATTAGATCAGGATGCAGCCATGCCACCCAAGATAGACGAAAGTCTGGATGAAGAGGAGATAGAGTTACTAGAAGAATGGATTGCACTGGATGCTCCATGGCCGGATGAGGACAAACAGCAGGAGATACGGGAGGCCGGAACCTGGCAATACGGAAACAGATTGTCGGTTCGGACCAGTGGTGGCCTATCGATGGATTGGGATGATCGTAGATATAAGCTGGATAAGCTATGGGCTTTTCTGCCGATCGAGCTGCAGGAGGTTCCTGACACCGGGAATGATACCATACATCCCATCGATGCTTTCATCCATACCAGGCTGCAAGAGAAGGGACTGGTACCCTCATCGGGAGCCGATAAAGAAACCCTTATTCGCAGGGCAACTTTCGATCTAACCGGGTTACCACCGACCCCTGAGGAAGTCTCAGCTTTTCTCGCGGATGTATCGGAGGATGCCTTTTCGAAAGTGGTGGACAGACTAATGGAAAGTCCTCACTATGGTGAGCAGTGGGGGAGGCACTGGCTGGATGTGGTACGCTACGCTGATTCTGACGGCTACTCGAATGACTATATTCGGCCAAATGCCTGGCGATATCGGGACTATGTGATCCGATCATTTAATGAGGACAAGCCCTACAATCAATTCGTCCGTGAGCAAGTAGCAGGGGATGAACTGGACCCCAATGATCCCGAGATGCTCATCGCTTCAGGTTTCCTGCGTATGGGCCCCTGGGAGCATACGGCTATGAGTGTTCAGGCAGAAACCCGTCAATTATTCCTGGATGATGTGACGAACATAGTAGGGGAGGCCTTTCTCTCGATTCCGTTGAGCTGTGCCAAATGCCATGACCATAAATACGATCCGATTCCAACCCGAGATTACTATTCTATTCAGGCAGTTTTTGCCACTACGCAATTTGCCGATCGACCCGCGACATTCTTACCATCGGAAAATCGGGAGTTGCATGATGAAGAGAAAGCGCGACTGGAAACCTGGATAGAAAAAACAAAAGATGAACAGCGCACAATGAATGCCCGGGAGGAGCGTGCCGCCCGGTCCTGGTACATGGCCAGGGGGCTGAAATACTTACCCAAACGTGAGCGACGTCGCCTGCCTGAGGATCAGCAACCGCCTCGCTACTATGGATTGACACACCAGGATCTTGGCTATCGAAAAGTACTTAACAAAAGGATGCAGATTCTCAATCGCACCAAAGCCCGGTTTGATCCGCTAGCTTATTCAGTCTATAATGGCCCGAACCGTGATGTGCGAAGTCATCAGGTGATGCAGATGCCAGACTCGATACCGCAGGATCCTCCGGCCACCCACATACTGGGCGGTGGATCTGTGTATTCTCCTACGGAAGAAGTCCCTCCGGGTGTCCTGAGTGCTGTCGTATCGTTAGCGCTACCTCCTGACCGGAATCCGCAGGAGGCGCTGCCCAATCCCATACCATCAGGCATGCAGGGGCGCCGGACTGCCTTCGCAGAATGGCTTACACAAGATAAGCATCCATTGGTCACACGTTCTATTGTCAATCGAATTTGGCAATATCATTTCGGACGGGGATTAGCTGGGAATGCGAATAATTTTGGTGCGACCGGTCAGCAACCTACCCATCCCGAACTACTTGACTGGCTGGTCACCTATTTTGTAGAGAACGGTTGGTCTATCAAAGCAATGCATCGATTGATTATGAACTCAGCGACTTATCAGCGTGAAAGTCAGGATGTAGATCCTACACGAGGAGAGATCGATCCCGACAATCGCTACCTGTCCGTTTTTTCACCACGTCGACTGACGGCGGAGGAAATACGGGATACGAGACTTTCTGTTTCCGGCGAAATAAATGCTACCCTGGGAGGAATCCCGGTGAGACCTGAAATCAATCAGGAGATTGCCCTCCAACCCCGGCATACCATGGGTTCTATTGCGCCGGCTTATCAACCTTCGCGCCGACCTGATGATCGGAACCGACGTACTATTTATGCCGAAAAATATCGGAATATGCGCGACCCCATGCTGGAGGTCTTTAATCAACCGGGCCCAGATGTCTCGTGTGAACGTCGCGATGCATCATCGGTGACTCCGCAGGTGTTTAGTTTGCTGAATAGTACGCAGGTGCGGGATCGGGCTATTGCGTTTGCCCTTCGTTTGGAGGATGAATATCCCGATGATTTGGCGGCTCAGATCACGGGTGCTGTCGAATTATGCTGGAATCGCCGGGCTACTCGCCAGGATCTGGAATCTTCTGTGACTTATGTAGAATCTATGGTGGACTATCATCAAAATCAAAACCCCATTCCTGTAGAGTATCCGACTCAGGTACATCGAAAGATGTTTGAAGAAATGACTGGCGAACCTTTCGAATATACAGAGGAGCTGGACATCTACACGGATTATACTCCCGATAGAAAGGATGCAAACGTATCAGTGACTACCCGGGCCCTGGCTGATCTTTTGGTGGTTTACTTCAATACCAATGAGTTTATGTATGTGTACTGAGGATCGTAAAAACTGGAGAAGACGAGACTTCTTATATGGTCTCGGAGCGGGAGTCGGGGCCGTCGCATTAAGTAGTTTACTGGGATGTGAGAAGAGTGAAATGGTGCAGGGCACAAAGACACCATCGATCGAAAATCCGCTCGCAGTCAAACCACCCATGTTTACCTCAAAGGCCAAGGCATGCATTTTTTTGACTATGGAAGGTGGCCCCAGCCATATAGATACTTTCGACCCCAAGCCAGAGCTGGCTAAATATCATCTGACAAAGTTCGATCGGCAGGGAGAGCAGTTTTCAGCGATGTCTTCCGGCAATCGCTATATTGTACAAAGTCCCTTTACCAGTCGCAAAGTGGGACAATCCGGTGCGGATATGA
>JAUILM010000529.1 GCA_030432855.1 Bacteroidia bacterium | reverse complement strand
TCTATTTATTAGTGACATTTAGCCCCAATAATTTTCTGGGTGCATGGCTACGGGATACCTTTAATGTTTCGCTTATATTTTCTTTTGGAGGCCTTGTCATAGGATCGATCATTTATAGTTTGCCATTTATGGTTCAGCCTATACAGGCAGGATTTCAACATCTTCCGAAATCTCTCTACGAAACGGCCACTTTGATGGGAAAATCAAAATGGTCCATTTTATCCAAAGTTCTTATTCCCAATATTAAATCATCGATTCTTACAGGGATCGTCTTGTCTTTTGCCCATACCATTGGTGAATTTGGCGTAGTACTCATGATTGGTGGAAATATTCCCGAACGTACCAAGGTTGCCTCCATTGCTATCTATGATGCGGTGGAAATGATGGATTATAATTTAGCTAATAAATATGCTGGCTTTTTATTCGTGGTCACCTTCCTTATTTTATTGGTGCTTTATCGAATCACGGGCAGAAATTTAAATAAGGTAATGTGATGATCCGTACCCGACTTATTAAAAGACTACAGGCGGCGGACGGTGAATTTACACTGGATGTAAATTTTTCATCCGATGCACATCAGATCATAGCCATATATGGACCCTCGGGAGTGGGCAAGACATCCATTCTCAGAATGATTGCTGGATTGTTGAAGCCTGATGGGGGATTCTTACAGGTAGATAATAGAGATTGGTACCATGCAGAAAATCAGGTAGCCTTACCACCTGGAGATCGCAATGTGGGATTTGTCTTCCAGGATTATGCGCTTTTTCCAAATATGTCGGTGATTCAAAATATTGAGTTTGCCATTCCGAAGGACGGCGATCGTAAAATGGCAGAGGAATTAATCAGGCACTTTGATCTCAACGAATTACGAAATAGTACCCCTGATAAGTTGTCAGGTGGTCAGCAGCAACGTGTAGCAGTTGCCAGGGCTTTTGCGCAGCAGCCAAATGTTCTATGCCTTGATGAGCCGTTGTCGGCACTTGATCACTCACTGCGGACGAAATTGCAGGACTTTATTTTAGAGGAGCATAAAAAGAGACCCTTTACTATTTTGATGGTCAGTCATGATGTAGCTGAAATATTTAAAATGGCAGATCGTGTCTTGCATTTAAAAGATGGAAAAGTGCTCAAGTACAATACACCGGAGGTGGTATTTTCTGACAGCTCGATTAGTGGAAAATTTCAATTTACCGGAAAGATTATTTCAATAGAAAGAAGTGGAATCTTAAATATAGTTACTGTGCTTATTGATCATCAAATTGTGAAAGTAGTAGTAGATCCCCGTGAGGTTGACTTTTTTACGGAAGGCGATCAGGTCTTAGTAGCGTCCAAGGCGTTTAATCCAATTATCAGAAAAATTCCAACCGGATAGGTCTTGTGTTGCAAACTGTAAATACCCGTACTGTAAAACGCAGTTATTTTTGGCCAAGATAAAGAAGCAGAATCGCACATAGCCCAAGCTATAAAGGTTTCTGATACCTCTCCCGCAATTACTGCGGGGGTGACGTACCGGTGCGAAAGAACAAGCTAGATGATCTATTTATTTATAGTAACCTAGGCCACTTTTCGATACTTTTTAATGTGCATGGTTACATTCGTGCCTCGCTCTACCGTTATATCAAGTGAAGCTTGCAACTGATCCTTAAAAACCTCGATGAGTCGGTAACCAAAGGATTCACCCATTGATTGTTGTGATTTCTGATCCATACCGATGCCATCGTCTGTGACAGCAAGGATGAGTTGATCATTTCGCTCTTTTAGATCCACGGAAATTTTTCCTTCTCTCTGACCCGGGAAAGCATATTTTAGACTATTACTTACCAGTTCATTGACGATGAGTCCAATCGGTATCACGGTGTCAACATCCAGATTAAGTGTTTCAATATTGAGGTCCAATTCTACCTGGCCGGGTCGAATATTATAGGAGTCAAAAAGATTTCTTATCAGTTTGATGAAATAGTCCTTGACCTCCACACCCGTTAGATTGTCCTCTTGGTATAGATTCTGATGAATGAGCGCCATGGACTGTACGCGATCCTGACCTTCCTGCAGAGCGTCAAGTGCTGTGGGGTCATCAATGTGCTCTGTCTGGAGACCCAACAGAGAAGAAATGAACTGCAGATTATTTTTGACACGATGATGAATCTCTCTAAGCAAAATATCTTTTTCGGCCAGCGCTGTCTGGATAATTTCATTTTGGGATTTTGTTTTCTGTAGCAGCCGGTAGACAAAAAACAAAAGACTTCCCACAACGAGGAACCCAAGGATTAATCCAAATACCTGATGTTGGGTATTTTTCAGGCGAGTAGCCTGGAGTTCATTTTCAGTGTTGAGCAAAGTGATTTCCTGCTCTTTCAAATCGGTTTCGTATTTGGTATTTAATTCGAGGGCCTGTTTTTCTAACTCTGTATTGCGAAGGCTGTCTGATAGAATAATATACCGGCGCATGGACTCACTCGCATCAGCAATACGACCCATTTCCAATTCGACCTTATAACGAGTCCTGGTGAGATTCAATCGAGACTCGAGTAGGCCTTCTGTTTCAGCAAGGATACTTTCAGCTTCTGTTAAATAATTAAGTGCCTCTTTCGGTCGGCTGAGTTTACTGCAGGAATTTGCTAAGCCAATTAATGAGTTTATTTGTTCAAAAGGTGGCGCTACTGATTTACGCAGTTCGTACGATTGTAGTGCATAGTCATGTGCCAATTGAAAGTTCTTCTGCTGAGAATACAGGTTGCTTAGGTTGCCATACACATATCCCTTCAAATTTTCTTCTTCATCCTCTCCTTTGGATATTTCCAGTGCCTTCTCATACATGGCGATCGCTTCATCAAATGCTTTTTGTCGTGTTCTTACATTGGCAATATTTAAGATAATGCTGGCCATATTATTGCGATGGTCTATTTCCTCATAAACAGTGTAAGCATCTTCGTAATATTTTACCGCATCGTCATACAGCCCGGAATTCTTATAAATAATTCCCAGGACCACATTGCATGCCGCAATACTGCTTTGATTTGATAGTGCTCCAAATAGCTCTTTCGATTTAATAATATTGTCAATGGCAGCATCCGTCTTTCCCTTCAAACGCATGAGATTCCCCAAGTCATAATAGGTGTTTGCCAGCGTAATACTATCGCTGATAGAGCTTGATTGTGAGTCTACTATTTCCTGAAAAATGATGGCTGCCGTATCGAGTTTATTCTGACGTTCGGCCAGACTTCCATACATGTACTTGAGCTTCAATTGTTTTTCAGGTAGACTGGCATACTCGCTGATGGCAGCAGCCTGATCGATATAAGATTGCATTTTTTCCAGATCCACCTGGGCATATTCGGTGGCGATGCGTACTAGTGTCGCTCCACGCTCCACTGGATCTTCAGTACGTTCTAGTGCTGCCTTAAGGGTATCTATGCGAATATTCTGACCCCAAAGATGACCTTGTATGGCCAGAGATAAATAAAATAGAATCCAAAAAGTCCGTGTCATGTAGTTGTGGTTTATCCAATTGAATGGAGGCCACAAGATACAATGCTTCGTGATTAGTCCAGTTCTCTGTCTACATATGTACTATTCTATCCAATAGGTTTTGCGTGATGCGCTGTAGTCTTGTATCATTTTCTCGAAAGTCTACGACCCGGTCCAGGTATAATCCTCGTGGATTTAATGGGTAGGGATGGCCAGGGGGTGACGACAAGCGCATATTCCACCAGCAAGTTGCTGCATTAAAAACAAAGTTTCCTTGAGCCAATTCATAGTAGGTAGCTGCATATCGTTGGGTGCTGTCGGCGCCTTCTAATGGACCTTCGGCAAGCACTTCAATTCCTTTCTGATTTCCTATGGGATACCCATGATACTCCCAGCCCACCAGATCATGTATGCTATCACCAGCTTCCATACCCGTATTTTCAAATATCCAGTGGGTGGGATTCGTGACAGTCCAGTGTGCCAACCCGACTCCGTATGAAGTATTGCCCATTAATTCTTCTTCATTTTCCATCTCGCCGGTACGGCCAAAAGTCCGTGAAGGTATACCATTCGTTGACGGACCGATTTCGATACCTCCATCCACCGAGTTACCAGACAGGAAGAGGATGTTCACTCCCTGGTCACGGGCATGACTTACATTTTCAAACATAGTAGGTGACCAGTACTCATCATGTCCCACGGAGAGGAAGCCCTTACCCCGGGTCAACAATGCGGGTTCATTGTGCGTATCAAGATTAGAAATGTAAGTGACATCATACCCCATGGATTCCATCCAAAATGCCAGGGGAAACTCCCATAGAAGAAATTCTCCACTACCACTACTGATGGGTAGCAGAGGTGATGGCAGATGATTGAGATATACACCATAGGGTCGATCAAATCCTACCACAGGACCAATATCTGTGTACCAGGGACTATGACCCCAGTCCACCTCATAGTCATATAAAGATCGCCATGCCGGCCACCGGTTATAAGCCTGCCAGGTGATATCTGAGCATTGAAAGACGAAGTCTGCCGGACGATCATCTTTGACGATAAAAATAAAGTAGTTTTCCCAGCCTTCCTGCGTCGTCATTTTTCCAAGATATACCCCGCTGATCCAATCTTCTGATATAGGTATTGAAAACGACTTATCCCATTTACATTCAATCAGATAATTTTCACCATCCTCCGGTGTCTCCTGTATTGTTCCCTGGAAAGGACCATACTCGGCTAC
>JAUILM010000528.1 GCA_030432855.1 Bacteroidia bacterium | reverse complement strand
CGCCTTAAGCTCAGCAATGTCTCCTAGAGGTGTTGAGGTTCCGTGCACATTGATGTAATCAATATCCTCCACATTGAGTCCTGCGTCTACCAGTGTATTGTGCATCACAGCTGAAGCACCCAAACCTTCGGGGTGGGGAGCAGTGATATGATGGGCATCAGCTGTCATACCGCCTCCCACAATTTCAGCGTAGATTTTAGCACCACGTTTTTTAGCGTGCTCATATTCTTCAAAGATCAGACACCCTGCTCCTTCTCCCAGCACAAACCCATCGCGATCCTTGTCAAAGGGCCTGGAGGCAGTGGCTGGATCATCATTTCTTTGGGAAAGAGCCTTCATAGACCCAAATCCGCCAATTCCGGCCTTGGTCACAGCGGCCTCCGATCCTCCGGTCACCACAATATCAGCCCTACCCAGTCGGATATTATCTAATGCGATAATGAAAGCATGTGTAGCCGAAGCACAGGCCGAAACCGTACCGAAGTTGATACCTCTAAATCCATACTTGATCGAAATATGTCCGGGAGCAATATCCGCGATCATCTTAGGAATCATAAACGGATTATATCGAGGCGTTTCTGTATCCGTATTGTTTTCAATCTCTTCCTCAAGCGATCTCAAACCACCGATGCCTGAGCCCCACACTACACCGACCTTATCCAGATCAAGTGTCTCGGGATCCAGTCCGGAATCTTGCATCGCTTCTTCTGCGACCACTAAAGCATATTGCGTGAACTTATCCAGCCTACGAGCCTCCCGGCGATGCATAAAGGTCTCAATATCAAAGTCCTTTAGCTCGCAAGCAAACGTGGTTTTGAACGCCGTCGCATCAAAATGAGTAATCTGAGCAGCACCACTTTGCCCTGCTTTCAATCCCTCACCATATGCAGACACTGTATTTCCAATGGGTGTCAAAGCACCCAGACCAGTCACCACTACTCTTCGCATAAGATCTAATAATTACAAGTGATCGTAAAAATAAAAAATCCACAAATGAATCGAAATCGCATTTGTGGATTCAAGAAGTTTGCTTGATATGCTATGCTATCCTTGCGTTGCTTTTTCCAGGTATTCTATAGCGTGTCCTACAGTCTGAATATTTTCAGCTTGCTCATCAGGAATTGAAAGATCAAACTCCTTTTCAAACTCCATGATAAGTTCTACTGTGTCAAGAGAATCTGCACCGAGATCGTTGGTAAAACTGGCTTCAGAAGTAACTTCAGACTCGTCAACGCCTAGTTTGTCAACGATAATTTTGGTAACTCTTTCAGCAATACTCGACATATTAATTATTGTTAGGTTAAAAAAATGTGTGGCAAAAATAAAGTTTTAGCTCTCGGATCAACAACTTTTTTGATCTTTTTTAAAATTCGTCTCTCCTTCAGTATCATTACCTTATCTCCACACTGAAGCCAACGACAACGAAATGAAAAAAATTCACTCTTTGATTAGATACCTTTACAACTTACCTTTGCCGCTTAATTTAAGCCACGCTATATGGACCACGTAGCCCACCGAAATACAAAAATAGTTGCCACTGTCGGGCCCGCTTCCAGTTCGTATGATGCCCTACGTGACTTAGTTGAGGCAGGAGTAAACGTTTTCAGACTCAATTTCTCACACGGCTCGCATCAGCAACATCAGGAGGTCATTGATCACATTACCAGAATCAACGAGACCGAAAACAAGTTTGTAGGTATTCTGGCAGATCTTCAAGGACCCAAAATCAGAATTGGAGATTTGGAAGCTGACGGATTTCCTATCGAATCGGGAGATGAACTCTACTTTACAAATCAACCTTGCCTGGGCACCCGCGAAATGGTCTATATCAGTTACCAAAACTTTCCTCAGGACGTAGAGCCCGGAGAACATGTAGTACTGGACGACGGGAAGGTGGTACTTGAAGTATTAGAGACCGATAAGGAGAAAAAAGTAAAAATGCGCGTGGTACATGGCACTCATCTTTCATCACGAAAAGGTGTGAATCTGCCAGAGACCTCCATATCACTACCCTCACTTACCAAAAAAGATGTCAGAGATCTGGAATTTATCCTTACCCAACCTGTACATTGGATTGCCCTTTCCTTTGTAAGGTCAGCCACTGAGGTAAAGGAGTTGCAGATGAAGATCAGAGATGCTAATCACCCCGCAAAGGTCATCTCAAAAATCGAAAAGCCTCAAGCCATCGAAAACATTGACAAGATCATAAAGCAATCGGACGGTATCATGATCGCCCGGGGAGATCTTGGAGTGGAAGTACCCATGGAACGTCTTCCGTTGCTGCAGAAGAGGATCATTGGCAAGTGTCTGCAGCGAGGTACACCCGTCATCGTAGCTACTCAATTGATGGATAGCATGATCAGAAATCCTTCTCCCACCCGTGCGGAGATTCTGGATGTCGCTAATGCCGTTCTTGATGGCACAGATGCAGTGATGTTGAGTGGAGAGACGGCCGTTGGAAAGCATCCTGTCAAGGTGATTCAGGCTATGACAAAGATTATCTTTGAGGCTGAGAAGAATTACGACCTGACCGGCAAGCGAGCCAAGGCTTCCCGCAAGTCAAAGACGTACTATTCGGACGTGATCTGTATCAATGCCGGTAAGACAGCCGATGATATCCATGCAAAAGGTATCGTAGGGATCACTGTGAAAGGTCATACCGCATTCAAGATCTCAAGTTACCGACCTAATTGCAAAATTTACATCTTTTCAGATGTTCACTCTACTTTATGCCAGCTGAGTCTGGTATGGGGTGTCAAATCATTTTACTACGATAAGTTTACCTCTACGGATGAAACTATCTCCGATCTAATGCACATTTTGACAGATGTAAAGGAGGTAAAATCGGGAGACTACCTGGTAAATACAGGTTCGATGCCGCTCCATAGAAGATTTAGAACGAATTTTCTTAAGATTACGTTAGTGGATTGAGCCGGGACGGTGCAATCAGATGACCTGGTCATCGTTATGTAATCAAGAAAATTCTGCGCTTTGAAGTTACAGATCCTATTTTTAGTATGTAGTTTCTGTTCGCTGACATTATATGGTCAGGTCACAGATTTACGCTACAGTGAGGAAGAAGTCACCATTGAAAAGCAGTACATCGAGGCAAAAAAGTATAAGCTTCTCGGTGATATCGATGCTGCTAAAGATCTTTTGACTCAGATCCTCAAAAAATACCGCAATCACGATGTGGCAGCCTATGAGTTGGCTGAAATTTACCAACGAGAGGAAGCCTATGAAGATGCACTACATCACGCTAATCTGGCGGTCGGCATCGATACTGACAATGTCTGGTACTATCAGAAGAAGGCAGAAATCCTGACCAGTATGCAGCGCTTTCTCGATGCAGCTGATGTCTACCGGCAGATGCATGAACTTCAACCTAACGAGCCTTCCTACATGCACCATATGGCCTTCCTGTACCAGAAAGGTGGTGAGCTGGATGCTTCTATTGCTATCCTCGATCAAATCGAAAGTAAGTTCGGTGTTTCTGACAAGACCGCTCTTCCCAAGCACGACATGTATCATCGGCTGAAGAAGCGAAATAAGGCTCAGGAAAGTCTCGAAGCATTGGTTCAAAGATTTCCCAGAGAAATTGAATACAAACATATCCTGGCCAACTACCTCAAGGCGATCAACAAGAAGTCTGCCGCTGAAGAAATCTACAGGGAGATTCTGGCCCAAAATCCCGAGGACGCACGAGCTAATGTAGCATTGGCCAGTGATCTGAAGGATAGTGGTGATGAGAAAGGGTATCTCTCATCAATCCGAAAAATTCTGGAAAATGAAGAGGCCGGTATTGATCTCAAAATCAACGAGCTCATGCCCTTCGTCAAGAAATTGCAGCGATCACAGGATCAGGGTGACCTGGAGGAACTACTTGGTCTGATCTCCATCCTGGAAAAGACAAATCCTGAGGAGGCAAAATCCTATGCCTTGCATGCCGATGTACTCATGCTGGCTGGACGGGATGAGGAAGCCATAGAAAAGTACAAGCAGACACTAGCGTTGGATGAATCCAATTTCCTTGTCTGGGAGCAGATGCTGATGCTGCAGGCTGATCATCACCACATGGAAGATTTAGCAAAGTACTCGGAGCAGGCCATGGAAATATTCCCTAACCAAGCTCTCCTTTACTACCTGAACGGGCTCGCAAACATCAACTTACAGCGTTACGACGATGCGCTTGACGGATTGGATCAGGCGGTCTTCATGGCAGGTAGTAACAAAGACCTTAAATTCAATATCCTGGCACTACTGGGCAAAGTATATCATGAATTGAATGACTTTGAATCATCTTCCACCTCGTATGAGGAAGCTATGATGATAAAACCAGCAGATGTCCACGTTTTAAATGACTATAGTTATCATCTCGCATTGAGGGGTGAGCAGCTATCTGAAGCTGAGAAAATGGTGGACAAGGCGCTTAAGAAAGAACCAGAGAATCCACGATTTCTGGCAACAAAATCCTGGATCAACTATCGCATGCAAAAATCGGACGCAGCCTTGAGTATAATGGAACAAGCTATCGAAGCCGGAGGAGAAAATTACAGCTATATTCTTGAAAAGTACGGCGACATTCTCTTTAAACAAGGAGAAACAGATAAGGCCATCAAACAATGGGAGATGGCTCTCGAGAAAGGTGGAGGCTCCAAGCTATTGGATCGAAAGATCTCTGAAGAAAATCTCATCGAAGAGCAGTGACAAAAACCCTT
>JAUILM010000527.1 GCA_030432855.1 Bacteroidia bacterium | reverse complement strand
CATGCAAAAGGACGATTCTTGGAGTGTGTCAATTTAGTAATTGCAACACTAGACATCGACTACTATGAAGACACAATCTGATCCCTCGGATGACAGGGAATTTATTACTGCTGTTGCTGAATGCACCTTAGAGCCTTCTCTATTTACCCATAGAGCACATTTAAGATTGGCATTTATTCACTTAAAACTAAATGATCTGGACCAGGCTTCGGATCTTACTTGCAGTGCCATTCGAAATTTTGACCGAAAGTTCGGTGATGGAAGTAAATATCATCATACTCTTACGATGGCATCGGTCAGAGTGGTGGATCACTTCATAAAAAAATGTCCTAACTGTGATTTTGATACACTTTTGTCGAAATATCCAAGATTGCTTCAAAATTTTCGAGATCTAATTGATCAACACTACAGCAAGTCCGTATGGAATAATAGTCATGCTAAAGATTTTTTTGCTGAACCCGATCTTCAAGCTTTCTAGAGATGAGTATAAAAAGTGATGCCGAACTACAGGGAATGAAGGCTGCCTCTGATGCAGTAGCTATCGTGCTGGCAGAAATGATAAAGTATGCTGCACCAGGAATGTCCACAAAGGAACTTGATATCTACGGCGAAAAAATGCTGAAAAAATATGGAGCAATTTCTGCTCCAAAAAAGACCTACAATTTTCCCGGTTGTACCTGTATATCCGTCAATAATGAAGCGGCTCATGGCATTCCGCGAAAAAATGTAATTCTGAAGGAAGGTGATTTGGTGAATATCGATGTGTCAGCAGTATTGAAGGGCTATTGCGGAGATAATGGTAGTTCATTCATTTTAGGACGAGACCTTAATAATCTACAGCCACTGGTAGATGCTTCTCAGGATATTTTAATGAAAACCATTAAAATGCTAAAGCCGGGTACAAAGCTTAGTACCATCGGTGCATTTATTGAGAAGGCGGCAAAAAAGAAAGGCTACACAACGATAAAGAACCTTACCGGACATGGTATTGGCCGGCAACTGCACGAAGCACCGCATCACATACCTTGCTATAATGATCGTTTTAATCGAAAAAGAATTCAGAAAAATGCGGTGATAGCATTGGAAACCTTTATTTCAACCGGAGCGAGATATGTCGATCAGCAAAATGACGGTTGGACATTTAAAACCCGGGACGGAAGTTTCGTAGCACAACATGAGCATACGCTCGTGGTAACGGACAAGGGCAGTGTCATTCTAACAAAAAAGAATGGAATCGCCTGATACATTACTCCTCTAATAATAATTGATAGAACTCTAGATCGAGCCATTTGCCAAACTTATATCCGGCATGCCTGATGTAGGCACATGACTCAAATCCGAAAGACTGATGCAGCTTTTTGCTGGCAATGTTCGTAGCATCAATACCTGCGATCATAGTATGATATTTCCGCTCTCTGGCTATCTGAATCAGACTTGCCAATAGTTTTCTTGCCAGTCCTTCACCTCGGTGATCACGATGCACATAGATTGAATGTTCGATGGTATGCTGGTACGCAGGCCAATTTCGAAAGGGGCCAAAAGTACCATATGCCAGTAAATGGTCCCGGTTGTCCAGTATTCCAATTATGGGATATCCGTCTTTCATTTTCCTGTGAAACCATTTTTTGATAAAATCAATATCAAGTGGTTCATAGTAGTACACAGCTGTGGAATTCTGAATGACTTCATTTAAGATTTCCTGTATGGCGGGAATATGTCTTGCTTCCAGGGAACATACGCTGTTTTCCACAGATTAATTAAATTTATTAGTGGGTTAAAATTCCATATTATTTTTAAATAATATAACTATTGAGTACTTCAGAGAGGGCAACTTCATTCCATGAAAAAATTATCAATTAATGGTACCAAAAGTAGCATTCAAAACCGATGATCCATCAAACACAAAGTAACAAGAGTTACGTGGTAACCAAAACGTGTATCGATGTGAAATTTCCAGCGTTGCGATTCAACATTATTCGAGTAACCTAGGATTTATCTGGACATACTTTATGCTTTTCTCATCAGAAGAAAGGTGATAAGAATATGTGATATGCAGTATTCCATCTTCCGACTGGGTGAGTCCCGGATATGAAAATGAACCCTTTCCTCTTTCTTCATTTTCCAGATCCATTAGATCATTCCATGTTTCTCCTTCATCATGCGAGCTCTTTATCGAGATGCGATACCTTCCATCTACCTGGAAGTTGCCAACCGCCAGCCATCGACCATCCTTTAGATCATGCATGACAATACTGGCCGTATTCGGGAGGTCTGTCTTGCTGGCAGGACTCCAGGTCCTTCCCCTATCGCTAGAGGTACTTAGTTGCACGCGACTGGGAGCATCCCCACTATCACGCATGTAGGCTTTGATTTCACCATTCTTTGTCTGAATGATACCTGGCTGAATGGGACCACGACCCACCACCGGAAGGCTGGGATTCCATGTTTTACCGGCATCAGTAGAAATTCCCATCATGCTGAAGTTGTAACCATCAGAGTAGAGTGGAAGTAGAATCGTGTCTGTGCCTATCAGCATGGGTACAGTACGTGTCATCCATCCGATACTGCGCTTTAGGGGATCTTTACTCGCTTCGAGAATCATTCGGCCGTAGGGTGGTTCATATTCAGACCATCCATGGCCTGGATCCGCCACTTGCTTAAACTTATGTTCGACCTCCGCGGCAAATTCATCCCCGGGTTTGAATAAGATATCGTCCTGCCATTCCCACATGGGAGCACCAGGGTCACTGTAATCTGTGCTGGTGCGGACTCTCAGGATACTATTTTCCCACTTATTGGCCATCACGGCTATCCAGATGAGAAAGAGCTTTTCTTCCTGGTTGAGAAATATGACGGGATTGCAATCCGGTATGCCCGGAGTATCGGCCATTTCAAAAGGAGAAGACCAGGCTCCACCTTTTACTTTTCTACTCCCCATGATCCTCACATCGTCGGCCGTGCGCTCACCACTTCCCTCAAACCAGGCAGTCAGTAGGTCACCATTGGGTAGTGCTACTATATTGCTGCCATGCGTATGTTTTTCCTGTATCTCAAAGATAAGCTCGGAGCTTATAATAGCCGGATGCTCGGTCTGCGCATAGGTGATAAGGGAAAATAAACCCGTCAGCAGGCAGCAGAAACAGCGATGTAAGTAGATATACATAGTAGGAGTTGATTTATTGATGCGGGGTGCTAAAATAAGATATGTCCCCAATTTTGACGATCTTCTCCCGATTTTGAAAACTGAAAAAAACAACAAATGAGAATTTTTACAACATGTTTGATCATGCTTTTAAGCATTCCATTAATAAATGCGCAAAGTCTTAGAGGTGAAACCGTCGAGGTGAAAACGGAATTGAAGGCAGCCAGTTACGACTTTTCAAATGCTCGAGTTGCAACAGAGAGCGTCTTTGCACCTACTGCAGATGAAGAGTGTGGTAGTGAAGTCGTGATCTATGAACTAAACAATACCTGGGGAACAGTAGCTGGAATGAATGGCTTTACTGATATCCAAAAGGCCCAACGATTACATTTTGAAAGCTCAGATGTCTACAATGTAATTGGAATAGCTGCTTTTGTGCTTAGTGCCTCTGTTGTTCTAGATGGAAATCTCTACATGAACGTGTATAGTGTGAATGAAGATGATGGTGGACCTGAAGAATATTTGGGTACAGCAACCCCTATGTTGGTTAGTCAATTGGTTCTTCCAGGAGATGACGGAATATTGGCTCCCACCGTCTTCCCAGTGCCCGATGACTCGGTGATGCAGATAACTCAACCCTCCTTTTATGTAAGCTATGATTTCTCCGAATTATATTTTACAGATGATACGGTCAGTACAGCTCAGACTGGTGACATGTGTGGAGCTGAAGACGATACATGGGAACAATTCTTTCCTGATGATACCAGCGATCTTGCCTGGGGGCCTGTATCATCTACCTGGGGTCTTAATTTTGATTTGCACGTAGCCGCTGTCGTCGAGTTTGATGATCTGGTGAGCGCAGATGATTTTATCGCCAGCCAGGACTTAAAGATCTATCCTGCCAGTCCAAATCCGGCGCGAGACTATGTGCAGCTGAATTTTGAGGTAGATGGTAGGACGGATGTAACCTTCGAAGTGTTTGATATGAAGGGAGGAAGAATGTATCGAACCGTGAGAGAAAAAGTATCACTGGGACGCCAGGCCGAGCTAATCGATGTCAGTCAGTTTCCTGCCGGATCGTATTACTATCGGATAGCAACAGACAAGGGGGAGATGATGAGTCGTTTTCTGGTTGGAGAATAGAACATAATCACTTTCTGGAAATAAAAAAAGGAGCATATCTCAACGGATTTGCTCCTTTGTATTTTATAGCTTGAAGTTAATCTAGTCCCGTCTCCTTATGCTAATTACAGCCATTCTGTGTGATAATGGTCAGTTCCGCCCCTAGATTTATGGTTTGGGTTTCTAAGAGAAGGACAGTCGGAGCCATCAGTGTCACTTCGGCATTGGAAGTCATCTGTACATTATCCAGTGTGATTTGCTGACTGGCAGTAATCTCCTCGGTGCTGGTGATTTGTTCATTTACCAGGCTTTCAGTGGGCGGACATGGACCTCCTGAACTTCCACTTGGTGGATAAAACCAATCCAGGCATTGAACATCCAAACCGGTGATTTGACCGGGGCCGCTGGGATTCATATTCGCGTTGCCTGCAGAAGAGCTGATATGTCCCAAGCCTAATGCATGGGTA
>JAUILM010000526.1 GCA_030432855.1 Bacteroidia bacterium | reverse complement strand
TCATCCACCGTAGCGCAGGTATGCATAATAGATGACAAGTAACTTACCTCATTATCTATTTTCTTCTTACCCGAGTGTGCATTCAATATCTCAGGATGATAAGAAGCTAAGCGGGAAAATACCAGACCCGCTTCATTCATTCCTGATTGAGGTGCAAATTTATGCGGGCCAACCTGACGAGAACCTGTAAAAGCAACACCATATTCGTTTTCAACTTTGGCATTTTCAAACCAAATTCTTGAACTTGTACGCCATGCATCCTCATTGCAGCCCACCATGGTCTTACCATCAACCGTTATCTTGTACATACTACAAGCTTTGCTAGTATTTTGAATAGTACAAAAGCATAACAAGGTTAATATCAGTAATCGAAGAGCATTCACATTCATGTGCTTTCAAACGCGGACTTATAGCAAAAATTGTCAACCATATCTGATCTTCTTTCGGCCCATTGATTGTACTGACAGCTAAGTCCCGCTATCATCGGAAACTTTGACAAGAGCACACATAAAACATTTCATGAAATCATTCATGAGGCTCAAAGACAAGAAAGTGATCTTTATGACGTTCGTTTTGATAATTCAAGGTAGCAACACATTAATGACATGAAATATGATATATTCCAGTATAGTTTGAGTAATTTTTGGCGAATCTTTTTTTGTTTAGATATAATATAAAAAATAAATAAACGTATTTCTCAAAACCGGATATCTTGGAAGGACGCATCAGAGTTGCTACGCTATTTCAGAAAAAACCTCCACCACCGGTGGACGGTGTCGTCAAGCCTATGAAGGAAAGTGGGTACCGGGATAGTGGAGCGGATATCATGTTTAATCTCCTGGAATGCGGAATTGAGGTGGTGACACCTGTTGAAAATCCCTCTGCCCGGAACGAGCATGACTGGGTATTTTCAGATGACCCTGCAGGCATTGAGGAAGCCATACAAAAAGGAGCGAATGCATTCTGGCTAAATACCGTACTATTTACAGGTCATCCGATTACGGAGTACCTTGAGAAGTATAAAATTGTGGGACAGGAACCATCGATGGTCACCACATTTGATGACAAACTCAAAACCAATCAACGGCTGTACTATAAGGGTCTTCCGTTTGTACTTCCGACAGAAGTATCTGTTGCAATGGCATCCCAATTGCCAGCATATCCAATCGTCTTGAAGCCCATCCGTGGCCGCGGCAGCCAGGGTGTAAAGGTCATCAGGGACTATGAAGAACTCCAGATCCATACCCAGTTTTTATTGGATCAGAAGATCTATGGATCGAGATTTATGGCAGAAGCCTATCTACCCGGCAGGGAATACACGGTGACGGTGATGCCTCCCGGAGTCTATGAGATCGCTGGTCAAAAGAAGGAAATCACGGCCCATTGGTGCCTACCTCTAGTCACGAGATATAATCATCAGGAGGGCATTGCCCCCTACAGTGGTATTGTGGCGGTATCCGCAAATAGTCATGCCATAGATCCCGCCGACTATACAGAAAGTCACAAAGAAATGTTGGCCGCCTGTGCTTTGGCAGGGGCCGAACTTAACACCAAAGCACCCATACGAATTGATGGTCGCGAAGAGGAACAAGGCACTATCCGCCTTTTCGATGTCAATCTTAAACCCAACATGACTGGGCCCGGCCGGCCGGGGAGATCTGATCAGGAAAGCCTTACCGCCATAGCGGCAGCTCAATTAGGCTGGACTTACAAGCAGCTGCTACTAAACATCCTAAGCAATGCATGGACTGTATGACCTAGACTTTTTTCATGATTGACTGAGATCATTTTTCTGTAACTTTCTGTAGCGTACTATGAAGAAAGTGAATTACCATGCTTCAATTTTTTAAAACGACTTATAAAGAATTTGAGAAATACCTCAAGCGGGTGCAGAAAGGTGCGGACGAGGAAGACATCCATCAACTGAGAGTGGCCCTAAAAAAATTAAAGACAATTCTTCACATTGTCGATCCTGAAAATAAAATATTAAAATCGTCTGAGAGAAAGCTTATCAGACGATTATTTAAATTGGCGGGGATCATACGGGAAGCTCAGGTGAATATAGCACTGGTACAACATATAGATGACAAGCCCATAGAGATGTATTGCTCTTTCTTAGCAGAGCAGATTACTTATGGTGCTAAAGCGTTACAACGATTTACTTCCGACAAGAAAACTACAGACTTTTTTTCAAGGAATACAGTGAAAAAAATATCCAAAAAAACGAAGCATTTTACGAAGTCGAAGCAACTGGATGCATTTCGAATAAAAGTGTACAGACGTATAGAAAGGTATATTCACTACACAGGCGATAAAATCCTACACGAAGTTCGAAAAGAAATAAAACACCTTCTATTTATCACCAAATTCGACCCTAAGGCTAATAACAATAAAGGGCTTCTGGACTCACTCGCAGATACGCTAGGCACCTGGCACGACCAGGCTGTCCTACTCTACAGCCTTGAATCCTTTTCTGTAAAAGATCCACGAATTTTCAGACATCTCGAAAGCATCAAATACTGGAACCGCATTCGTGCCGTACAAATGCGAGCAGAGGTCAAATCGTTTCTTGGAGGTATTTAGCCTCCATTGTAACCAAGTAGTGCGAGGATTTCTACTACCCTCATAGTATACCTACTAATCAATTATGACTGGCCCCTGCAAGTAGAATAAGCTCTCCAGGTTTACGTTTCTTTACTATGAGAACACTCCAGACAGCACTTTTAACAATTACTCTGCTCTATTCCAGCAGTTGCAAAGAGAGCTCTGATCCAGAATACAATTTCATTGGAAAATGGCAATCATTAAACAATGGTACAACAGCAATAATCATTGATTCTCTGTACAACTATGATTTACAAATCGATAGTAAATCCCTGATAACGGATATTGAAGACATTCGAGAACTGCGCATAAATATAAAAGCTACGTCAGATAATTGGTTTGAATTCGAATTAAGAGATCGTTCAGGAAAAGAGTTCTCCAAAGGAAAAATCGAAATAGTAGACAAAAGTAGAATAAGGATGTATCATCACAAACACAATGACATCCTGGATGTAGCCGATGAATATTATCGTGTAGTTGAAAACGAAAGCTTTGAGGTAATCATGAGCAAATTTCTGAATTGAATATTTCAGACTCAGGCTTTCGTCCAGGGCTCATCAATGACTAACACGGATCAATCTAAATGACAAAAATAAATCGAGCCTCACGTGCGAAACTAAGAATCGTTACCACATATAAAACGTAATACCTATATTAGGAATCCATCTAAATCTCTAACCATCTGAAAAGACCTCATCATGGCGGACACCTATACCCAGATCCACATTCAAGTGATCTTTGTTGTAAAAAATCGGCAGTGCTTAATCAGGAAAACCTGGAAGGACTCCTTGTACAAGTACATCACAGGAATTGTGCAAAACCATGGACATAAAGTCCTTGCAATAAATGGTGTCGGAGATCATGTCCATCTATTTTTCGGCCTTCGAGTGACACAGTCTCTATCGGACCTCATGCGACAGGTCAAGGGCGATTCTTCTGAGTGGATCAACAAAGAGGGCTTTACCAAAAGTAAGTTTCGCTGGCAGCCGGGCTATGCAGCTTTTTCTTACTCAAAAGATGCAGTTCAGAATGTCATAAACTACATCAAACGACAGGAGGAACATCACAAGAAAAAAACACTACTTGAGGAGTATTTGGAATTTCTTGACTACTTCGAAGTAGAATATGATGAGAGGTACCTATTTGTACCCGTACTCTAAGTTTCAATTTATCAAATCTCATAGCGCTCTTCCCTAATTTCCCTATCTTATGTTGAAAGGATCAACATGCACAAATTTTATATCACTACCCTTCTAAGCTTTCTGTGTTTTAGTGCGATCAACAGCCAAAACATAGAGCCTCCTACCATCCCTATTGGTGAAGATGCCTATTTGCAATGGGATCGACTACCCTATCAAAAAATCGGGATGCGAGCTTACATGCGTAGTACCTACGATCGTGAAGGTAACAATCGGAGAGCCGATGCCAGTCACTACTTGTATCAGGAAAATGATAGTTTTAATGTCTCTCTTGATGTACCGGGCCCCGGGATTCTATATTTTAAACGCACCAATTTCTTCCATGGTAGTCCCTGGCATTATGAGGTAGATGGAGAGGACTTTATCGTAAAGGAGTCCGCAACCGATGATCCCATCGATGCTCGAAATAAATATGACAATCCCCATTTTATTCCGGAAGATCTAAAGGAGCCGACCTCATGTGGGTGCCCATTCCCTTCGAAGAGTGGTTTAGAATGGCATACTCCCGCACCTTTTATGGTACAGGTTATTATATCTATCACCAATTTCCCATCGGAATTTCTCATTTATCGAAAGAATTAAAATCCTGGGATCAAACACCCCCGGACCCTGCTGTCCTGGACCTACTAAATAAGTCCGGCACCGATCTTTCACCCACACATTCAGACGTCGTCCAAATCAGTGAAACGGTAGATCTGAATCCACACGAACGAAAACTGATAGCAAATCTTGAAGGTCCTAATACACTGCGAAAAATAGAAATCAGAATTCCACGTGATCAGGCCATGGAATTTGGTAAGAACAGGATCATCGTGACCTGGGACCACCGATGGCACCCATCTATTGACGCACCTATTGATCTATTTTTTGGTACCGGCCAATTATATAATCCGGAAAACAAAGAATATCTGGTAAAGGGATTTCCACAA
>JAUILM010000525.1 GCA_030432855.1 Bacteroidia bacterium | reverse complement strand
TGTACACGATCGGCTGCATATTCGGTCAGATACTCTTCATTGATGACGCCCCCTTCCTGCGTGATGGGATGATTGCGGTTGAAAGTAGTGGCTAGTTTTTGTCGGTACGAAGCATCGGGTAGCAAGTCACCAGCCAGTTGCCAGGTACCAAATTCCTGGTATGAAAGGTTGTCGTTGAAGGCATCCACTACCCAGTCGCGCCAGGGCCAAACGGTCCTTGGTCGATCATCCTGATAGCCATGCGAATCGGCATAGCGCGATATGTCCAGCCACATAGAAGCCATACGTTCGCCATATTGTGGCGATGCCAGCAGATCATCCACAATTTGTAGATACTGCTCCTGGGAAGGATCAGCGATAAATCGCTCCACCACGTCAGGTGTCGGAGGGAGGCCGGTCAGATCAAAATAGACCCGACGGAGTAACTTTGCCGGTTCCTCCCACTCTGATGGCTGGAGTTTGGTGCCCTTTAGCTTTTTCACCACGAAGGCATCTATTTCGTTATGGATCGTATTGGATTTACGCACTTTAGGAACATCGGGCCTGGAGGGAGGAATGAACGCCCAATGGTCCTTCCACTCAGCACCCTGTTCAATCCATCGCCTGATCAGGGCTTTCTCATAGCCATCCAAAGTCAAATTAGAGCTGGGTGGAGGCATCACGAACTCCGGGTCATCGGAGATGATGCGATCATACACAGCACTTTGTGCCAGATTTCGAGGCTTCACCACATAATATTCACCTGAACTATCCAAGGCAGCAAATAGGGCTTCTTCGGTGTGCAACATCAAATCCGCTTCCCTGGCATTCTCATCAGGACCATGGCATGCAAAGCAACGGTCCGATAATATCGGCTTGATGTGATAGTTGAAATCTACCGTATCCGGCAGCTTCCGATCATCCGCATCGGATTGACAACTGGCATACGAAAGTAAAATACCAAGGATGATGCAAGAATAAAATACCGTTCTGATCTTTGACATTTATAGCAGCTATCTGTGAAAGCAATATAATAAATTCAGGTAGGGTCATACAATGCATCAAGCGATGATTGCCAGATGAACTAAATTCTATTCCTAAGGCATCAATGAACGGCTATTGCGGTCTATTTCACTAGATAATACGCTCATTACCACCATCAATCGGCACCTGAGCTCCCGTAGTCTTAGCAAATAACGGCCCTAGCATGGCTACTGCCAAATTTGCCACATCACGCGAGGTCACCTCGGTCTTCAGCACATTATTGGTCTTATACTCCTGTACCGTCAGGCCATAGTGTTTTGCACGAGCTTCCAGCACTTCATCCGTCCAGATGGCCGTGTCATACACCGCATTGGGATGCAAAATGTTGACACGGATACCCTGACCTCCAAACTCCATCGCGGCAATTCTTCCCAACTGCGTCAGACCCGCTTTCGCCACGGAATATGCTGAAGCACCCGGACCCGGGGCAGGTACATTTTTAGAACCTACGATCACAATGGCTGGCTCAATGCCCGCCGCCAGGTAAGGTTGTGTCAATTTGAAGAGCTGTTGCTGGCTGGTCACATTGATTTGCAGACTCTTGTTCCAGGTAGCATCGTCCATTTCGTGGATAGCATAGCTTTTGGGGAATATTCCGGCGTTGGCAACGACCATATCCAGGCCTCCAAATTGTACAATCGTCTGTTTTATAGCGTCTTCCATCTGTGCCATGTCCGTCACATCACAGCGGATGTCCAGTACTTCTTTTTGTGTAAAATCATGAATACTTTCACTGATGTCGATGGCGGTCACGACAGCGCCCTGAGCCAGAAGTGACTCCACACAGGCCTTACCAATACCGCTAGCGGCACCAGTGACCAGGGCCACTTTACCCTGCATGGCCTTGGGCTTTGCTCCCTTCTTGAGTTTTTCCTGCTCCAGGCTCCAGTATTCCATTTCAAACAGATCCTTTTTAGGCAAGGCCTTCCAACCACCTAATTGCTCCGCCTGATAGATGGATTTCATGGTGTGATTGGTGATGTCATGGATGATGTTCAGATTCTTCACACTATTTCCGAAAGCCAGCGTCCCCTTGCCCGGCCAGACAGCCCAGCGGGGTGCCGGATCGAGCTGGGTCAGATCACCGGGATTATGGTCCTCAAAATATTGCCCGTAGGCTTTAACATATTGACTAACATCCTCCGCGGGACTGGATCCTACCACGAGTGGATTTCTTTTCGTTCGAATAATATGATCGGGTGTCAGTGGTCCCCTATCAGCTATGTCCGGAATATTGGGAAGTGTGCTATAGCTGACGGCTTTCGGGTCATTATTCAAACTGGCCAGGACCGGTGTTTTCCATGCCGAGGAAACTTCCTTCCGCAGTTTAGCAATGGTGAGAAGATCCGGATCCTGTGGAGCGGTTTCCGGCAGTTCCTCCGCTTTTTTAGCGGCGAGAAAATCTTCCGCCAGGCTAACATTGCGCACCATCAGATCATAGCTGGTCTTCGCATCATCATGGAAAGTGAATATTCCGTGATTGAGAAGAATCATGCCTTCGATAGTGCTCCAATCAAAGCCTTGTGTCATCTCATAAATTTTCTTGGCCAGAATGAAGCCAGGCATGACATAGGGTACGATGAGCATATGCTTTCCGTAAATCTCCTGTATATATTCATCACCATTTGGGGTATTACTGATTGCTACGACGGCGTCGGCATGGGTGTGATCGACAAATTTGAATGGGATCAGTGCATGCAAGATGGCTTCTACCGAGGGATTGGGTGCTGATGGATTGGTCATGGCCATACGTTGATACTTGACCATATCGATATCGGTAAGGGTCTCCAGCTCAGCCATCTGCAAGAGTCTCGCAAGATTCACCGGCGCAAATCCCTCCGCTTTAATGGTAGCCAGATCCCATCCACTACCTTTTACATACAGAATGTCCTCCGTCTCACCAAAGACATTGGTTTCTGTAATTTTTACCGAGGTATTTCCTCCACCATGGAGCACCAGGTCTGGTTCCTGACCCTGCAAATGCGAGGTATACACTCTCAATTTTAACGGATCTCCATTACATGCTTTGGCGTCGGCATCATTCCAGCGATTCTTCATTATATCTTTATTCTGATTTTATAACTGATTTGCTTAGTGAAGCCTGGTCTTCTCCAGGTCTCCTGATGGTTTGAAATATTTGATAATGCTTGTTATGTCTCGAAATTCTGAATGAATCATCTCAGAATGACACACGAGTCCGATAAATTCACAGATGTAGGGCGTATTTTATTTGGAACATTCGGACCATAAGTAGCGGTCTCTACACTATCAAACCTACTCATTAATGGATGGCTAAATTAGCATTTCATTTTGATTTTCTGCCCTTGATACGACCGGGTATTGGTTCGAAAACCCAGAAAAATACATTCAAAATTTTCTTCTGAAAGGGAAAAAATCATTGCCTGATTGTATAGATGGATGGAAACATCATTTTCTACAGAAAAGGATATCGATTCTTGGAGTCCGGAAAGGGCATTACAAATCTTTTTAAGTAATTTTCATGCCCTTAACACAAATGCATATTTCATTTAAAAATTTAAGATTTAATGATCGTACCAAGAACTTCAAGAGAAGAGATTCTAAAGAAACTGAGGAAAAAAGTAGATGAGAAAATTCCAATTTTTATAGCCAGTGCGGGTTCCGGTCTCGTGGCCAGCTTATTGGAGAAGGCAGGAGCAGATTGTATAAACACCTTTTCGGGTGCACGGCTACGGGCGAATGGAATGGGTACGATGTCGATGATGTGGCCGATCCTTGACTCTAACAAACAAACGATGGATTACACGCGGGAAGATATCATGCCTGCCATCAAGGGTGATGCATTCATTTGTGCTTGTCTTAATGCTAACGATCCGCTGAAGGATATGCGTTGCGTGCTCCAGGATCTGAAAAATATGGGTGTCTTCTCCGCCTCAAATATTGGTCCCTCTATCAGTTATGTGGACAAGGATAGTGAGATCTATCGCGTATTGACCAAAAGTGGGATCACCTTCCAGAACGAAATCGACCTACTCAAGCTCACTAAAGAGATGGACATGGTATCTGTCGGTCTGGCCTTTGACGAAGAGGATAGTCTGCAGATGGTAGAAGAGGCACAGCCCGACGTATTTTGTTTCCATGCCGGTACGACCAAAGGCGGCCTGCGTGGATATGATTCCGGAGAGACCATCGAAGAAACCGCAGCACGATCCGAAGAGGTTTATGCCAAGCTGCGCAAGATCAAGCCCGACGTGATGCTCATAGCCCACGGTGCGGCACTGGAAAATCCGGTGGATGCGCAATACATCCTGGACAATACCTCTTGTGACGGTATCTGGACCGGGTCTTCTACTGAGCGTATTCCCATCGAAAAGGCTGTGTATGAAACCGCTAAAGAATTTGCCGATTTAAGATTCCCCACTAAGTAAAGATCAAGTCTAATGAGCAAGACGATTGCTGTACTCGTAACCCTCGACACCAAAGACCAGGAGGCAGGGTATCTCAAAGAACAAATCGAAGCCCGTGGTCACCAGGCCTTGCTAATGGACATTGGTGTGATTGGTGAGCCCGGTATTCCAGCTGATATATCGCGCGAAGAGATCGCTGATGCCGGTGGGAAATCCCTCAGTGCGCTGTTGGCCAAGCCGACGCGTGAAGAAGCCGGCCCCATCATGGTGGGAGGGAGTCGGAAAATCCTCCTCGATAAAATCGAAAAGAATGAGGTGCATGCCGT
>JAUILM010000524.1 GCA_030432855.1 Bacteroidia bacterium | reverse complement strand
TACTTAAAAACTCGGGAGTCTGAATCGGACCTTCCAATTCTGCCTTGTCAGCAGTGACGTTTGCATAGAAGTTCATAGGCTCCATGGTGTTATGAGCCAGGAACGGAGCGGTGTATGTCTTTTCAACGATCTGGGCCGCTGAGGCAAAGGCAGCCTCAGGATTACCATCTTTTCTGGCGGCTTCGGGGGTTGGTTTAGACACCAGGTCAGTGAGGGTAGCCTCATGATCCTCAGTGCTTTCCAGCTTGCTGTCAGCTTCCCACTCAGCCTTCAAGGCTTTCTTTGCCTGCATGACCTCCCAGGTTGAGTTACCTACAATGGCAATTAGCTCTGGAAATACGTTAGCATCTGACCACTGTCTCTCTACTCCATCTGGCAGTGAGTTGATTGCAAACGCATCTTTGATACCCGGCATAGCCTTTACGGCATCTGCATCAAAGGACTTGAGCTTCATACCAAAAGCAGGAGGATGCTCTATCATAGCGATCAGCATGTTGGGTTTTTGCACGTCCAAACCAAAAAGTGGTTTGCCAGTGACAATGTTCATACCATCCACATTCTTCTGACTGCTTCCAATGATCTTGAAGTCTTTGGGATCTTTGAGAGCTACTTCTTCCGGTACCTCTACATGGGCGGCAGCTGAAGCTATTTCACCATAGCCGGCAGATTTGCCAGAACTGTGTGAGATTACACCTTCACTGGTCGACAACTCCTCTACAGGTACTTCCCATTCTTTTGCAGCAGCTTCCAGGAGCATTCTGCGGGCGGTAGCCCCCGCCATGCGAAGCCCTTGCCACCCAGCCCGAATGGATTGACTTCCGCCAGCAAGCTGTCGTGTAAATTTGTTCTTGTCAAGTCCTGCCTGCTCCACGACGACATCCTTCCAGGAGACATCAAGCTCTTCGGCTACAATCATCGGCATGGCTGTCTTGACGTTTTGACCGATTTCCGGATTGGGTGACATGATCGTCACCACACCATTGTCACCTATTTTCAGAAAGGCGTTAATGTCAAACCATGCACTGGGCATGGCTTTCACCTGCTCTGGGGTGGGCGCACAAGAAGTAAGCCAGCTAAAGCCAAGCACCATCCCTCCACCGGAGGCTGCGCTGGCCTTAAGAAATGACCTTCTTTTATATCTAGTTTTAACTAATTGCATGTTGAATTTAAATTTGAGATTGACAAAGAATGATTACATGTTTCCGGCTGCAGTCTTGATTGCTTTCTTGATACGCACGTAGGTGCCACAGCGACAGATGTTTCCATTCATTGCTGTATCAATATCCTCGTCTGTAGGACTGGGATTGTCTTTCAACAAGGAGGCAGCACTCATGATTTGACCCGCCTGACAGTATCCGCATTGCGGTACATCATGCTCTATCCAGGCTTCCTGCAATGGATGCGAACCGTCTTCCGATAGTCCTTCTATTGTTGTAATCTCTTTGTCACTAACACTGGAAACAGGTAGTATACAGGATCGTGTAGCCACCCCATTTACATGGATCGTACAGGCACCACACTGGGCAATACCACATCCATATTTGGTACCAACGAGGTTGGCATGATCACGCAATACCCATAACATAGGGGTATCAGGTGCCACATCGATCTGGTGAACTTTTCCATTAATTTTTAGATCAAAAACGGCCATAGCTTAAAAAACTTTAATAGGTAAGGAATATAAAATATAGTAGAACTTTCTGGTCCGGAGAGTGTCAATGTATAGCAAGTATTGACTTTCGAAACCTTAATTTAAGAAAAATCCAGCACAGAGGCTGCAGTTTGCAGCAAGGTGAAGCATTAAAGGGGAGAATGTCTCAGATGATGAATTTGAGCGACCCTTAAGCGCTCTTTTTGTCTTCCTCTTGATCGGCAGCTTTCTTTCCCGTGGCTTTCTTCAGAGGCTTTTTCTGTGCTTTTGCCTGATTGATACTTTCCTGCAATGCCGTCATGATATCCACGACAGGAGCTTCCTCTTCGGCGAGCATGACGATCTCTTTACCTTCAATCTTCGCTTCCACTATTTCCATTACAGCGGCACGATACTTATCCTCCAGTTCTAGCTCTGCAAATGGTTTTTCCATTGAAGATACGAGAGTCTCTGCCAATTTTAATTGCGCCTCATCGGTTTCGGCAGCTCCTAAATTAGGTACCTGCTCAATATTGCGCAGTTCTGAAGGGTATCTGAGTTTGTACATCATTAGACCGGGTCCTGATGGGGCGATTAAGACGACATTTTCCTTATCGCGTAAGACTACTTTACCTATACCGAGCTTGTTGCTGTTTTTAAGAGTTTCACATAGTAAAGAGTAGGCCTTTGCGGCTACTTCTCCATCCGGTCCCGCAAAGTAGGGTGTATCAAACAACGCCGGATTTACTTCGTCAGCATCCACAAAAGCTTCGATATCGATCACCTTGGTACTTTTCAGCTTGATTTTCTGGAGGTCCTCATTATCGATGATCACATACTGATCCGATTCGTATTCATACCCCTTTACAATATCTTTGGGACCGACGGGCTCTTCACAGACTTTACAAACCTTTTTGTATCCAATAGGTCCATTGTCTTCTTTATGAAGTTGTCGAAAGCTGATGCTGGAGCCAGATTCGATGGCACTATACATGCGAATGGGAATGGTGACTAAAGAAAATCGTATATGTCCTTTCCAGATAGCTCTCATTTCATCGTGTTTTATGACAAATACATATCAAATTTTATACCAATATTTAATCACCAGTCAATCAGGTGTTGAAATACGGGTTCGCGATATGTGCCATTGTTAGTGATGCTCGCATACTGAACCAGGCAGGTAATAGAAGGCTCTATCCAGACTGATGAATTATCATCTTCGGTTTTTTCTTCAATGGGTTTTTCAATTTCATCCCGGTTGTCAATCAGCTCCCTGATCTCAGCCATTTTCTTGCTGTCAAAACCAGTACCCACTTTTCCCCGGTATATGAGATCACTTCCTTGCACCTCAGCGATATGCAGTGCACCAAATGTGGCACTTCTTTCATTATTTCCTTCGGTAAATCCGATAATGGCAACTTCTTCCTCCGTGCGAAATTTGATCTTAAACCAATCGTCTGATCGCTTTCCGATTTGATATTTGGATCCCTTGCGTTTTGCGATGATACCTTCCAGATTCATACTGCGTGCCGCTTCCAGGAGGGCAGCACCATCATCCATTCCCTGGCTAAACCGATAGCTGGTCCCTTTCTTTATACTGTCTTCACACCAGACTCTTCGACGCTCGAGTGGTTCGTTGATGAGCGACCGACCATCTACGTACAGACAGTCAAACAAATAGGCATAGGCGGGATTTCGCTTGGTGGCCTGCTGTATTTTAGCAGGGCTGCTGCTATGCATGCGACTGATTACTTTCTTAAAATCGGGTCGACCCTTTTTATCGAGGCAAACAATCTCACAATCAAATATCCCATGTGATATCCGAAACGAGTCCGATACATCCTGCAATTCAGGAAATTGATCGGTAAGGTCTCTCTGGCTCCTGCTTCGGATCTTGATGTGTCCCTCTTCCACATGAATGGTGGCGCGGATCCCATCCCATTTTACCTCATACAGATAGTCATCTTCATGAGGAGGCAGGTTTTTGCGGGGATTGGCCAGCATCACTCGAATCGGATCATCCATGATGCGGATGATATCACGGTCTACTCGTTCCAGCAGCCATTCCTTTTCCTTTGTATTGTGTATTCTGAATTCTCCGGCCAGCTGAGGGCTTGATAACCTGAAATAAAACCCATCCTTCTTTTCCTTGGTGATTTCATACTTCCCCCGCGCGAAGATCCACATCATCCCCCCACCGTACTGCCCCTTGGGAATTTCACCGTCAAACTGGAGATACTCGATGGGGTGCGGTTCGGTTTGTACCGCCAGTCGTTTGATGCCGGGCTTATGCGGCATACCTCTGGGGACTGCCCATGAAAGTAAAGTCCCGTCTTTTTCCAGGCGAAGGTCATAGTGCAGTCTGGAAGCATGGTGACGATGTATCACAAAAGCATTGCCATCGGTCTTCATGGCAGACGGAGCTGGTTCGGGAGTTTTTGAGAAATCACGCTTTTCACTATAAGCCTTTAGTTGGGCCGGTGTCTTGTAAAACTTAGACTCGGGCAGGTTTATTTCCGCTCCCGATCGCTGGGTTTCGTCTGTATGCAACGGAGCAGAGAAACTATCGAAGCCCTCCCAGGCATCTCCCTGATCCCGCACTATTTCGTACACATTCCTCAGATGAAATTGTCGGGGATCCTCCACTCCTTCGAGCTCATCCCAGGGCAGAGGCATGGATACAGGTGCAGGCTCACGCCCCCTTACACTATACGGTGCTACAATGGTCTGTGAACCCCGATTTCTATAGATGTCCACAAGTAGTTTTCCCTGCCGGGCACCTTTGGGGATTTTTAGCGTGGTATCTGCACTATACCGGGCCACAAAACCCTCGCCCAATAATTTGACGCAGGCAAAGGATGTGTCATAATCATAGTGGGGTTCAATCGGGATGAAAATGTGAATCCCTTTTCCCCCACTGGTTTTGACGAAAGGATGGTATCCAAAGGAGGTCAAAAACTCCCTAAGATGCAGGGCAATTTCAATGATTTCATCGAATGGTTGACCCTCGGGAGGATCCAGGTCAAAAATGATAAATGTAGGATGATCATGTTGGGGATGCTTATCCTGGCGAATGTGCAACTCGATACATGCCAGGTTAGCCAGC
>JAUILM010000523.1 GCA_030432855.1 Bacteroidia bacterium | reverse complement strand
TCCAAACCACCCTTTCGAACCTATCTCAAAATGATTGGCTGTCTGAGGATTTAAATCTTCATTAAATCCGCCACTCCCGTCCGGATTTGCCGAAAGTTCAGAGAGTGCTGGAGTTTCAAAGCTGTGCCCTACGCGACCATATAGATAGCTACTGGCTGCCATACGATAACTTACACCCAGGGATGGACTAAAGTGCTGCCAGCTAATCTTACCCGATTGATCACCATCTGTCATAAAGTGATCTTCTGCCCGGACACCCAATAGATCCAATCGGGTTGTGAGTTCAACCTTTAGAACTTCAGTTGCCTGCCACTCTTGTAGTGCAAACAGACCCAACATGTCAAATCGCTCCAGCTGGTCAAGAGTAAGATCACCTTCAGTGCCTAACAAATTATCTCGTCGCTGCCGTTGATCACCTTGTCGTTCTACGTCAATACCTGTGAGTAGTTTGTAATTGCTCCCCTTGTATTCATACTGAAGATTTACGCCTGCAAAGTCTCGATCGAAAGAAACTGCTCCTCCGTTTTCGAAAGGCAATTTATTTTCAAACTCCCTCCTGATATAGTAGGTACGAAATGAGAGATTCTGATTAGAGCGTAACTTCCGATCATAAGTGAAGGCCAGTGAGCCCCTCCGAATGGTTTCTCCCCCATCGAAGGCCACATTTTGGTCTCTGGCTGATTTTCGATCTGCCTCAGCCTGATCCAGACTGATACCACCCGGGTCCTCGGCATAGGGGCTTTCCAAAAAACTCATCCTCAATCTCCAGTCAAGATCTTGTCTCTTCTGACCCAGGTAGGCATAGGTCTCCCAGGTCTTCGCGGCACTTTGCTCCCGATATCCCTCTATCTGGTTGTAGGAAACTCCACCACCATAAAGCAGTTTGTTTCCAACCTGCTGAACATCCAGATTCGATCGAACCAATCCAAATGAGCCTATGGTCGTGGAAATAGAAGTGCGATCAACATTCCCTTCCTTGCTATTGATGTGGATGACACCGCCGGAAGCATTGCCATACAATCCTGCGCTGGCACCGTTCAATATTTCAAGGCTTCCCATGCGCTGCATATCCAGGTGATCCAGTTGCGTCTGGCCATCAGGTGTAGTGGCTGGAATCCCATCGACAAACACTTTCAGTCCACGCACTCCAAAAGCTGCTCGCGAGCCAAATCCTCGAATAGCAATGCGCAGATCTTGTGAAAAATTAAGTGGATTTATGGCAAAAACCCCGGGAAGTTGCTGGAGGCTCTCATCCAGTGCCAGCTGTTGATTGCCTCGATTAGTAGCCTGCAGATCTGCTTTGTACACAGAACGTGCCGTAGACCAAAGAGAGGAGGGCAATCGTGTGGAAATAACAGATACAGATTCCAGGTCTGCTTGGAGCAATGTATCCTGATTTTCCTGCCCGATCAGGAAGCCGGGAGAAAATCCAATCCACCCGATCAGCATATATTTTACGAAGTGCAACTTATCTTTCATAGCTACTCGCAAATGTAATCCAAATCTATCACTCCCTAAAACGATTACATCACGCAGATTGCCAGGGTCAGCATTCAGTTTTTAGATCGAGTTTCTAAAAAAGCAGTAGTCACAACTTTCTACTGGAAATTATTGTATTATTAGGTATGCGAATATTTGCTTCATTATTGATTATATGGGCATTTACCACACAGCCGTCATTTAGTCAGCTTAGTTTGGAGTCAATCGGATTAAATTCATTTTCAGATTCACTCCACGTGGTTTCTGACGCTGAATTCTCCATGTTGGCTCCCCTGAAAGGAGATGAGCTTCCTGAGCCATCGGTCATGCTGAGACAGACCGATGCGCATGCTGTCAATCCTTTCTTCTGTCGTCTGGAAGATCGAATCGCTCAGGCAAGTAAAGTGAATTTTCGATTTCGTCTCGGATCTGTCGACTATGTAAATGCACTGGAAGGTAAGTCATACTTTGAAGCCGTGAGCTACTCACGAGCAACTAACCTCTATATGCGGATCCAACAATAAATGCACATCTAAGTTTCTAAGGGATCTAAAACACAGAGTACAGTGCTCATTCCGATAGCTTTGATTGCAGGTTGGGTTGTACCATCCTTGTGTCTATAAATAATCTTGTGCACGGTCCATGTATACTTGTCGATCGGAATTTCCAGGTCAGCTATTTTCTCCATTAGCTCAGGTTGGGCTCGTATCCACTGCATCTTTTGATCCTCTGTACCCACATCAGGCCTTGACTCTTTATTTTTATATAGTACTGTCCATGAAACGGGGATATGGAACTGCTCTGAGAAAGTACTGGCGCTCTGGAAAGAAGACACCTGAAGTGCATTTTGCCACGGCACCGAATCCTCAGGAAACTGCGTGGCTAGGGCTTTAGCAATTTCCAAATCTCCGGGTCGATATCCACGGCGATAAAAATAGGGCCAATAGCTAGCATTCAATCTCCTAACAATGCCTCGTCGATCCTCTTTAAAAATTACAAAATGAGGAGACGAATAAATCGAGGGTGTAATGCCACTTTCTGAAGTAAAAATCTCTTCTATCGCCAGATTAATCAGTGGATTTTTACCGATGCCGCAGGCCCAAAAATTAATCTGTGAATTCTCATCGATCGCACCAGTATCCAGTTTTGGAAATTGTCCTGACCTGGCGGCTCTGAACAATTCTTTCGGATAGGCTCTTTGCCCTTCGTCCCACATGGGCACCGACAATCCACTCCACATGTTTCCATGCAAGACCACATTTACAACTGACCATCCCCTTGTGCCCTTATTCTTATTTAAAAAGTGAATTATGCCACTTAGAGTATGCACCGACTTGACAATGTGATCTGTCTTTTCCAGGGAGTCCCACAAAAAATGCTCCTCAGCCAGGCGAAAATAATCCTGTCCTGGTTTATCTCTGCCCAGAATGAACGTGATTGATTTTCCGTTATCTCCTGATGCACTATCTGCTATTTCAAACAGGTGATTCTGAGGATATGATTCCAAGGTTACCAATCGAAGAAAAGCCATTGCTCCAATCACTATTAATATTCCGAAGGTCCATTTGGCAAATTTCATATATACATGAGTTTAAGACTAAGCGAAATATTTTGCTCCCTCTGGAAGATTTTCTGCAGTCGATTCGATAGGATATTTTCAAAATCAGTATGTTGGTCGAAATCCTGAATACTCAGAGACAATTTTCCATTGACTACAAGCAGAATGATGGATTTATTGTTAAATAGTACTTGCTGTGAACTTTCCAGCCGACTCAAAAAGTCCAGCAATTCATCTTCCAGCAATCGGTAGATATTTCTGTCAATCTTCGTATTTGGAACGACTGCCCAAACTTTTTTACGTTTTATATTATTTGCCGTAGAAACTCCGGTCGCTCCCATTTCAAATCCGATCGCATGGTTAGAAACACCGTGAGGCATCGGCAAGACCTGCTTCACACGCATTGTCTCTTCATTAGCAGCCACGACAGGTTGATGATCTATAGCTACAAAGGAAGTGTATTGGGTAAGTAGGTTGTACTTTAATCCTAAATTAGTGATTTCTTCCACCTGTTCTGTCGACTGCATCAAATGATTAAAATCATGCAACCAGCGAATTTTTTCCCGTGCCCACAGGTATCGAATCGGTGTATTACTTTGACTTAAGTCACTTGATTTTATGGAAATATTTTTTTCGTATAGTCCATCTGCAGAAAGAGCCCTTACATTCACTTTACCCTTCGCTTCACCACGGTATTTACCGAAGAAGTAAATCGGTCTCTCAGCTAGTAAATCAGGAATATGAGATGGTATTACATCATACGCATCCAGACCATCAAATGATATTTTAATATTCGTAAGCAATGGTGTCTGAATATATTTCCTAAATTTCTCCGCAGCACTGTGTGCATATTTTTGCTCCGTAATAATCAGTGCTTCTCCCCTTCCCATATGTGCCATTCCTTCTATGAGTTCTCGATTGACGCCACTTCCAATCCCAAAGGCAAACAAATTATTTTTCCCTAGATTATTTTCGATGAGATGAAATACTTCTTGTTCCACCGAGATATATCCATCGGTCACCACTACCATTGATCTGGATAAGTTTTCACTACTGCGAGGCAGCTTCAATGCAGTGCGCAATGCCGGTAATAGTTCAGTACCTCCTCCCCCGACTTGCTGGTCAATGACCTCGTATGCTTTTGCGAGGTTTTCCGTAGTAGCTGGAAGAGAATTTTCTGACAGGATTCGAGAACTACCGGCAAATAACACCACATTAAACAGATCGGTTGGTCTCAACTTTGTAATGAGATCGTACATTAAATGCTTGGATACTTCCAGTGGAAATCCGTGCATACTACCAGATATATCTACCACAAAAATGTATTCGCGTGGGAGGATACTGTCCGTTCTGATTCGTGCAGGAGGCTCTATGGTCGTAAGGAAGAATTGCTCGTCACCGTGGTTGTAAAGCAAAGTCCCGGTACCCACACTTTGCCCGGCCATTTGATACTCCAGAATGAAATCCCTGTTACCACCCCAGTGCTCTGCATCTTGCAAGTCAACGGTCATGGTCTGTTCAGAAGTGTAGTTGAAGTCCACCTGATGACTGGGAGAACCTGCGGAGTGAATCGGTAGCGGCATGTTAAACTGCATGGACACATTTAGCATGTAGGGTGATTTCTCCCCTGATTCCAGATATGGATTGGCTGTAAAATCTTCAACCACCTGGTCATCCGATTGCGAGCCCACATACCTCGGTCC
>JAUILM010000522.1 GCA_030432855.1 Bacteroidia bacterium | reverse complement strand
AAACGGTGGTTGACTCAATATCATCGGGATTGATAAACTCAGTGTTTTGTACGGGTACCCCGTCCACAACATAGAGTGGTTGATTTCCTTCAAAGGCACCAAATCCCCGAACCCTGATCTGACTGGTCGTACCAGGCTGACCATTTGTGAGTACCGTCACACCCGATACACGTCCTTGCAATTGTTGCTCGATATTACCTGATGGAATCACCTGAAGATCCACAGCCTTCACGGTGGAGACCGCACCTGTAGTCTGTCTTTTTGACTCCACAGCATAACCTGTGACAACAACTTCATCAATTAAAACCCCTTCCTGAAGCACAATATCAAGTGCCTCTTCATCAGCTACGGTTATTTCCTGTGTGGTATAACCGGTAAAAGAAACGACCAATATATCACCGGTATTTACATCCAGTGAATATTTGCCATCAAAATCAGTAACTGTACCATTCGATGTACCCTGCACCAGTATGGTAGCCCCTATGAGGGGTTCGCCATCAGCATCCGTAATAGTCCCAGACAGAGATCGACTCTGCGCGGATACTATTGTTATAGATGCCATGAGAAACAGGACAGAAAGAAAGTACTTAGATAAGTAGCAGTAGACTTTCATCTTTCTTGTTTTTGTAAAAAAATTTAGTTCCGCAGAGCCAAACTTAATAAATCATTAACTTTTTCCTAACTGATTTGAAATTTTATTTTCTCATTTGATCTTTTCAAAACAATATTTTAATACACTAACACCCTGTAATAATACATTAAATGTTGTTCAAAGACGTAATTTAATTGTTTGTATCTTTTGATTGCATTGCTTGTATAGTACCTTTCACTTGTGCGTTTAGTGACACTATTAATAGAATTATGATTTCTATAACACACTGCACAACACAGCAAACTCACTAAGATGCAGACACCTTAGAGTAGAATAATTGTTATATGGACACTTATGTCAATTACTCGTCACGTAATGACACCACTGGATTGGATGTGGCGAGTCGTGAAGTACGAAGAATGGTGGTTAATAATGCAAGTGTTAAGACAGCCACGGCTGGCACAGCAAAAATCCAGACTTCCAGGTTGATTCGATTAGCAAAGGATGTCAGCCACTTTCTCACCAGAAGATACGTCAGTGGCATTGCTACCAAAATAGAGATAGATACAATACCCAGAAAATCACCTGATAGTAGCGATACCAACTGTCGGGTGCTGGCCCCCAGGACTTTTCTGACACCTATTTCTTTTCTCCTCTTAGCTACGGAGAACGACACAAGACCAAAGAGTCCCATGCAAGCAATAAGAATAGCAAATATGGTCAGGTAAGAGAACACAGATCGAAATTGGGCATCCGCCCGGTACTGCTTGTCAAATTCCTGATCCAAAAAAAAGTATTCGAATGGTGCGCCAGGAAATACTCGCTCAAATTTATCGCGCACTTGCTCAACAGTAGATCGTGCGTCCTGAGGTTGCACCCTTACACTTGCCAGTTCACCAAATGTCCGGTTGTAGAGGAAAATCATAGGTAGAAAATCTGCCTTGGCACTCCCCTGATGGAAATTCTTAAATACGCCTTGAATCTGTCGTTTTCCACCCCACATGTTCAGCTCCAAACCAACAGCTGCCGATGGATCACTTAGTCTCCATAAAGCAAGCGCCGCCTCATTCACCAACACATTCTCAGTTTCTGATTGATCTCTAAAATCATCACCGGATAAAAGCTCCATTTGCATGGTGTTCAGAAAATCATGATCTATACTATATATATAGAAGTTGTAGTTATGCTTTTCTGTATCTCCATCCAGCGTAATGCCCGTGGTAGTGCCCATCTGATGTGAGGGAAGACCAGGTACACAACTGGAAAGTCCCACTGAGATCACTTCAGGATCCGCTAACAACTCCTGCTTGAAACTAGAGAATTGAGCTTGCATTTCTTCTGTGGGAGGGGCTTCAACGACCAGTGTATGTTCAGTATTCAACCCCAGGTCAATCGAGCGTAGAAAATCGAGCTGCCGATCTATTGTGAGTGTCAGCACCAGAAGAAATGTGGTAATAGCAAACTGAAATACCACCAGCCCTTTACGTAAATGCTGACCTATTTTAGAGTGCGAAAAATTACCATTGAGGACGGAGACAGGCCTAAAACCTGAAAGTACAAAGGCAGGAAAAAGACCTGATAACACGGTACTGACACCCAGGACCAATAGCAATGTAATCCAAAAATCTGCTTTCACCCAAGGGGAGAACTCAATGGGTAGGCCAGATAGTGTCTTGAAATATGGAAGGACCAGTACGATTAGAATGATTGCGACAGTCCCGGACAGTAGGTTTATCAGAAGACTTTCGGTAAAGAATTGCCATCGTAACTGCCCAAGTGATGATCCGATTACCTTCCTGATACCGACTTCCTTAGCCCGATCCAGAGACTTCGAAGTGGAAAGATTAATGTAGTTGACGACCGCAATTAGGATGACAAGTAGTGCTACACCGAGTAAAATCCAAACCGTTTTGGCATCTCCATTCTCCTCGGCTTCGAAAGACTTATGCGAATACAGATGGATATCCTTTACAGGCTGAGCAATAACTCTTTCACTCCTGATTTTTTCTTCTAAAATCAATTGATCATTCAGATCAGCCAGGTGTGATTCGAAAGCTGGGTAATCAGCAGCACTATTTAATTGTATATACGTAAATGTGTTATTTCCGTCCCAGTTTTCATCTGATTCTCCAAAGTGCTCTTTCAATGTTTCGAGCGAAATGAGCACATTAAACTTAAGGTGCGTATTTGTCGGAGGATCCGGAAGTATACCAATGATCTCAAAAGGTCGCTCCAGGGCAGAATACCAAAGTAACTCTCCTACCGCATCACTTTTACCAAAGTACTTTACGGCTTGTGACTCAGTAAGTGCCATCTGATTGGGTTCATGGAAAGCATTCAATGGATCTCCATATAGGAATGGATAGTTAAATAGGCGCTGGAACGAGCTGTCAACAGCAAAAATTCGATCAGCGCGAACATATTTGTCGTCCTTACGGAGTGCGATATCATCCAGGTGATAAACACGGACAAAATCAGTGGCTTCCGGAATATCTCGCACAATACGGGGGCCCAGCGGAGGGTAGGTCTCGCAATCCTGATCTACGAGAGTCTCACCATCAAGGTAATCCATTGTAACCCTAACCAGTCTTTCAGACTCGGGATTATAACTTTCGTAGCTAAATTCATAAAATGCGTACAACAAGATCAAAAGTGAAATCACCAATCCCAAACCCATGCCCAACACATTCACGAATGTGAAAAGTCGATCACGTTGCAAGACTCGGGTTGCCACTTTTAGATTATTTCTTAGCAGGCTAAAAAATCCCATAACACCTATTTTGAAGTTTCTTTTTAGTAATGAAGGACGAATCAGTTTAAAGCAATCCAGTGTGTATCGCATCCGAGCTTGTGACCTTCCAACACGATCCACATTGTCCTGAAAGACTTCATATAAGTCACCTTCTATCTCTTCCAGAAACTCAGGATTAATCAGACCCCGCACCAATTTCAAAGGCCAGGAAGGTGGATCTATCTGTGATGTATTGTTCATACCGAGTTGAAACCAGGTGAAGTATAAAAATACTGCCTGTCCTCGGTTATATCCTGATATTGGCTCATTTCCATGCAACGGATACCCCATCGGGTCAAGTTGTAGACACGTTTTCTGTTTCCATTACGCTCCTCGGATCCTGCCACAGAGGCCGAGCGAATAAGTCCCATTTTCTCCAAAGTCTTAAGGACTGAAAGAACCCTGGGCATACTGATCCTCCTACCCTGGTATTGTCTCAGATTTCTCGTAATTGAAACGGCATACGCCTCATCAAGATCAGCTATAGATTGTAATACCAGGCTTCTGAATCTTCGCATCGAATCCGTTAGTTATTGCCGTAATAATATTCCTTGACCATTTGGATGATGGAGCTGAACTGTTCGCTGAGATCTGAGTCATCCTCCGCATTTACGTTTGTCATCACAATGATTCCTGTGTCATGATCCGCATTAAACCGGAGATCCACTTGTACTCCCGGATCGCTTCCGGCATGGCCAATGTCATGGCTCCTCTCCCCCATCCCCCAAAAGATCCGGTTGTCATCATCGTCTCCAGGAAGAAGTCTCTCTATATCGATCGGATCCAAAGGAGTTTCATGCCCAGTTCTGGCCATCATGATCGCAATCAGGAACCGTGACAGATCTTCAACTGAAGAATACAAGCCTCCATCCGGATATGTAATCAGGCGATAGGTTGGTACCTTCTCTCCGGAAGGAAAATACCTGGTAGCTATTTTTTCAGAGTAATCCCAGGAAGTACTACCCATTTGTAAAGGCTGAAAAATGTGCTTTTCTGTGAATTGTCGAAAGGACAGGTTAGTCACTGATTCAATCACCAAAGCACCTATCGCAGCATTAACATTCGCATACTGGAATTCTATTCCGGCTGCTTTCTTAGAAAAATTCTTCCGACTATACCACTTGCCATCTCTACTGAAGAGATTTGACAGGAATGCCGCCAGGGACATATCCGCATGCTTTTCGAGAAAATTTCGAAATCCCTCATGCACCTCTTTCTCCTCCGAATTTATAGGTAAGTAGGAGTGACCATAGTATCTGGTATCGTTAAGACTGGAAGTATGATTGCCAAGATGACGAATGGTTATTGGGGATTGTGTTTTAGGATGGGAAATTTCAAAAGGTAGATAATTACTGATATCTGAATCCA
>JAUILM010000521.1 GCA_030432855.1 Bacteroidia bacterium | reverse complement strand
GGAAAAATACTTTGATAAAGAAACCTGTAAATGAAGAAATTACTCATCCAACATAGCACAAATAGTAAATTTGACCACAGGTAGAGCTTCAGATAGCCAATTGTTCTCTTTTGAACTCTGCCCTTTGTAGTACCATTTTCATAGATAGATAAATGTCGAAAAGACACAAGCAAATAAGAGACATTGCATATGATAGCTGCGCTTTGATGAAATTCAAAATACCTTATCAGCCATCCTTCTCTAATTTGTTCCATATAGTAGGTCATCGGTGTCGACAACAAGAAAATAGAAACAACTATGTGTATGGTTAGTGGCAGAAAATGCCATAGTGGCATTGGATGTTTCCTCTCCGATGTCACTTGCCTTAGATACATATATAAGAAGGGACCGTATAAAAAAATTACACCATCCACTAAGTGACCAATTCGCAGTAGTTCGTCCGAAAATTGCATGGTATACTTCAATCTACTTCCGAGCAAGACCATACTTACTAACAGAAAAGCAATTAGATACCGATTTGCAACCACTGACCTCTGAGGAATCTTATGAAGAGCAAAGGTGAGAAACAGCCCCTGCGCCAGTCCAATAAAGATGAATATTTCAGCGGTTGTGAAAGTCATGTCAATAGATTTATCATCCGAAAAGCCCTACTAACTTAAGCACAAGTCTGCAATCTATCGAAAAATCACACGGAAAATATACCGACGAAGAACCATGTGAAATAGCTCAGCTAGGGTACAGGTAAATTGTCATGGGACCTCCGCAATCTCACTGATACCAATCCTTCACCTTACTTCTAAAGCTCTTGCCGATCGGTATCTGCATTGCATTCTTCAGCTGCACCATATTGCCTTCTACAAAATCGATATAATCGCGATTGATGATGTAGGATTTATGAATACGTTCAAAAGGGAGTTCAGACAGTTCAGATTCAAAATGCGTGAGTGTATTGGGTGTGAGCAACATTTCTTCATCCAGCCAAATCTTGACATAGTTTCCATAGCTTTCAAGACACTGAATTCTGTCTGTAGAAATCTGTATTTGTTTTCTGTCGACTTTCACAAATAGATTTCTTGGTGACAACTTGCCTTCGTCTCTACTTTCTAATGATCGCCGCACTACATTAACTGCCTTTACAAACCGATCAAACGAAAAAGGCTTAAGTAAATAGTCGGAAACCTGCAGCTCAAAACCTTCAATCGCGTACTCTTCGTAAGCGGTGGTTACGATTACTTTGGGTGGTGATCTGAGAGTTCTTAAGAAATCAAGTCCCTTTAATTTTGGCATTTGAATATCCAGAAATATTACATCTACTTCCATCGTAGAAAGTACGGCATAAGCATCCGTGGCAACGTAGCACTGACCTACAATACCCAGGAATGGAACATCTGCTGCATACAATTTGATGATGCGATGTGCTAGAGGTTCGTCATCAATTATTATCGCCCGTAGGTTGGTCATAGTTCCACTTCTAATTTTGCCACAAAATTCTCCTGGTCCTTCTCCAGTAGTAAATTATATTTATCGGGAAATAGTATATTCAGTCTCTCTCTCAAATTTGACAGACCAATCCCTCCCTGAGATATCTTATCTGCATCAGAGTCTATCGAGTTAATGCAAGAAAAGATCAACAACTCATCCTTTACTTCCAAATCCAGGTGTACATAACCTCCTTTCTCGCTGGGTTCTATACCATGTTTGAAAGCATTTTCCACAAGGATAATGAGCAGCAGTGGAGGAACTTCCAATTTGGCTTCAAAAGGCTTAACCGAAAACAGAACATCCAGGGGTTGCTTCACCCGTAGTTTTTGAAGATCAATGTAATCTTCCAAATACTGTACTTCATCATTTAATGTAACTAAGTCCTTTTTTCCTTTGTAAATGACATACCGCATTAGTTGAGAAAGCTTCAGTATTAAATCAGGTGCTGCATCATCTTTTTCCAGACTCAGTGCGTAGAGATTATTTAGTGTATTGAAGAAAAAATGGGGATTAATCTGCTGCTTTAATAGGGATAACTCCGCTAATGATTTCTCCTTCTCCAGGGTCTTTAATTCCAGATTCTTTCTATTCCACTCAATGACCAGAATAACAGGAAAGGAAATGACCAACACCAGAATTGGAAAAACATAATTCACTTCACTAAAGAGATTGAGGCCCGTACCCAAAGGATGCACGCGAAGCTCATAAATGACAGGAAATACACTGATATAAATATTGACCAGAGGAGTTAATCCAAACAGTAAGCCCACCAAACTTAATAAATAGGCAACTGAACCAAGTTTTGCGTAAATCTTCTTAAATAAAAACTGATGATTGAGGTAATAGAAAATATAGTATATGCCATAGATCAAGAATATCTGAAGTACACTTCTCAGATAAATCCAGATAAGCTTTGACCAGGAAGCACCTGAGGCCATATTTTGAAAATCGGTCGAAATAAGCGGTAATACCAAAGCCAGCAGTGAGACCCCAATCATGGCAAACGTAAAAACACTCATCTTCCTGATCCATCGAAAGCTTACAAAACCCGATGAACGTCTCTCGGATAAACGAACTAGAAGAAATACACCCATACTGACAGCATAGCTTTCTAACAGCACGATATCGAGACGCTTCAATAAATTGAAATCGTAGATGGAATCGAAATCGGTCAGCCTTCCCAGCAACATAAGTAAAAAATAAAGGACGAGGGGGGCTCCGACAAAACCAAGACCCCAGGCGATCATTCTCTTATTGCGGTTTGAAATACGGTCAATCAAATGCTCGTAAGCCAATACGGGTGATAATAAAATGAGATGTATCAAAACCCAAAAGAGATAATACCTCATACCGACAGTCTGACTCACCTGCATCCAAAAGTAGGAGGTGAATAGTATGGCGGAAATATATAACCAGTTATTCAGCTTCATGCTCACAAATAAACAACCTTCTCATGCATCAACAGATTATTGATGATCATCGACCAAATAGCAGTGACGAACGGATCCATTTCCTTTCATCATCAGATATGATCCGTTCAACATGAAAAATTGATAGCTTTTGCCCTACTCTATAAGTTTGAGACCATCAAATACAAAAGCTATGCAACTCCTGGTTGATAATCTTTCGAAAACCTACCCCAATGGAACCCGTGCCCTGGATCATGTCAATATAGAGATAAAGGCTGGCATGTTCGGGTTGTTGGGTCCAAATGGTGCGGGCAAATCGACATTGATGCGGACCATTGCCACGCTGCAAGACCCTGATCAAGGCCGTATCGTATTTAATGGTCAGGACATTTCAAAGGACAAAATATCCCTCCGAAAGGTACTTGGATACCTACCTCAGGAGTTTGGCGTGTATCCACGGATGTCTGCCGAGCGTCTTCTAGACTATCTGGCACAATTGAAAGGCGTCAGTTCGAGAAAGGAAAGAAGTAAGCTAATTGACCGATGTCTCGAAATCACTAATCTTTCTGAAGTTCGAAAGAAAAATGTAAGTGGCTATTCCGGAGGCATGAAGCAACGTTTTGGCATTGCTCAGCTTCTACTAAATAGTCCATCTCTCATCATTGTAGATGAGCCCACCGCGGGACTAGACCCCAAAGAACGAGTCCGATTTCTTAATATTCTGAGAGAAATCGGCAGAGAGAATATTGTGATTTTCTCTACACATATTGTTGAAGATATTAAAGACCTCTGCACCGATATGGCGATCCTAAGTGAAGGTCAAATAAAATATCAAAGTAGACCGGATGTCGCATTAGCTGAATTGCGTGAAAAAGTACATACCATCAGAATATCTGAGGAGGAGCTACCCCTGTACGAGAAAAACCATCAGGTGCTTTCCTCACATTACAATTCTGATAATAGTATACAGATACGAGTATTTAGCCCAGAGAGGCCATCACCGGCGTTTCAAACTGTCAATCCGACATTGGAAGATGTTTATTTCACGCATTTAAATGATCGATATGTTTAAAGTAATCTTCCTGGGAGAGTTGACATATTGGAAAAGAAACCCTCTCACATACGTGTATGGAATACTACTATTTACCATTACCTTCCTGGCCATGTGGGGCATGGCGGTTGATGAAGTTACAGGGCCGAATATTACGGTACAGAATGCTCCACACCGTCTCAACTACCTGGCCAACTACATGAATCAATTGATGATATTTATTTTGCCCTCCATTATAGGTGTTTCAATCTATCGGGACTATAGCAGCGGCATATATCATATCACTTACTCGTATCCCTTTTCCAGACACGATTATCTCTCTGCAAAATTTTGTAGTGCATTCTTAATCGCCATCCTAATTGTAATGATGATGGCCGCAGGATTTTCACTTGGAGCTTTAATGCCCGGAGTCAATCCCGAGGCGGTACGACCTTTTGAAACCAAAACTTACCTGACAACCTACCTATTGCAGATCATTCCCAATCTCTTTCTAATATCTGTCCTGATTTTTGCCCTGGTTGCTCATACGAGAAACATCTATCTGGGATTTGTGGCCATTATCCTTGTAATTATCTTCCACTCTATCGTTGGATATCTTCCCGAGTCAGTTGCCAGCTTCATCGATCCATCGGGTGCCTCTGCCTTAAGAAAGACAACTAAATATTGGACGCTTAGTGATCGAAATAATATGGATCTTCCCGTTTCTCAGGAATTTATCCTCAACCGCATTCTATGGACACTCGTCGCTCTGATCTCCGGGACAGTATTTGTTGTAAAATTCCGACTTGGGCAATTCACAAGAGAAAGAAAAT
>JAUILM010000520.1 GCA_030432855.1 Bacteroidia bacterium | reverse complement strand
ACTATTGATCATAATGATCCGGAAGGGCGCTAGTGGTAAGGCTCTAAGTCTGATGATTCTCAACACTTCTCTGGATGCAACCATTGGCACCATACCCGTGATAGGCGACATTTTTGATCTGTTCTTCAAGTCAAACAAACGAAATCTCGATCTATTTCAAGACCACTTTGAAGAAGGCAAGCACAAAGGAAGTGCCTGGCCGGTTGTGCTATCCTTAATACTGATCATCTTAATGATAATTGTCGGTCTTATCTACCTGATCTACCAAATATTTGCGTGGTCAATTGACCTGATCAACAGCTAGCAATGCCCGCATGGAAGGAGAAATCCGTTCTCTAGTCTCCGCGTTGATATAACGCTGATGATCCAGTTGCTGGGGCTGATCGCCTCTACAGAAATAACTGTGGATCGCCCTCCGGGGTGCGGAGGTTGTGTTAGTTGTACCTCCATGCCAGGTATGGGAGTTGAAGATCACCACAGTGCCAGCAGGTGCCTCCAGAATCATCTCTTGTGGGTGAGGATCTTCCGGATTTTCCATTACATCAGCAGGTACTTTCCCCCATAGGTGAGAGCCCGCTACCAGTCGGGTGGCACCATTAGCCGCTGAAAAATCGTCGAGGAGCCATATTGAATTACACACTTTGTAGTCTCCCTGCTCGACGGGTTCTTTCCAATCCACATGCAATTTTTGCAGACCATACCCGGGCAGGGCAGCCCGATAGTTTAGTGACGAAAGTTTCACATCACCTCCCAACACTTGTCGTACAGCAGCCAATACTTTTGGATGTGTATAAAATATGTCAAACACTTTTCCTTTGTTAGCCAGATTAGCCAGGCGATCAGACCCTAGTTCCTTAGGATGCTTGATATGTGGTGAATCGAATAATTCGAACCCGGCATTATCACCTTCCTCATCAAGGATTTCAATCACTCTATTCAGAATTGACTGCCGTTGTTGAGTATCCAGCAAGATGCCGAGCGACAAATATCCATTCTCATCAAGAAATTCTTGTTCTTCTACCGTTAATGTGCTGTCAGTAACTCCCAGCTCCTTCCAAATCGACTCAGTAAGCATGGTTCCCGATCTTTTGATTCCTGAAATAAATTTAAAGATTCTTCAACAAAAAATCACGGTATTCGATCTTCATGGGTGGTCCCACATGTACCTGTACACCGATCAATCCATCGAAGGATCTGTTCTCAGTGTCATCATCTATCACTACGCTCATCAGCTGACCATTGATCAGGTGGGTCATCACGTTTCCGCGCACGATGAGATGGTAAGTATTCCAGTCTTCAGCGTTTAGCACTTCAGTAAGTACTTCAGCATCTCCAATCACGCCTACTACTTGTGGTAATTCGCCGTTTTTCACTTGTGTCACCTGTCCCCGCAGAGCCAGGAAGGTGCGACGTTTCTCTTCATAATTCTGACCGGTCCATTGGTATTTTCCATCGATATCGGCCTGATACCCTCTCAGCGCATAGGGTTTTCCGGGTATTCGATCACTCCGATAGTTGATACCACTATTGCCTTCAGCAGAAACCCGGTAAGTCACTTTTAATTCAAAATCCTGTACTGTACCTCCTTCCCAGATGATAAAAGAATTAGCATCGAGGATGGTCTCTGGAGTAACTGTTCCTGTCATCAATCCATCTTCCACCGTCCAGTAGGTGGAATCAAAAGACCAGCCATCCAGGTTTTCACCATTAAAAATCGGGACAAAGCCCTCGACATCCCCGGGATCATAAGGATCAGGATAACTACGCTGAGAAAAGAGTGACACAGTGGACGAGATAAAGATGAATACAAATTGAAAACAGAAATACTTCATGCTACGAGTTTCAAGTAACCCTCGTACCTGACCTTAGACAAGTACAGGTATAAGATAAATCAACAATATCATCAAACATCATGAAAAATTACGATTTCCAGCGATGATATTATGAAGATACCCGGGGTATCGTACCCGGTATGGCTTCTGCTATCCAATCAAATACGAATGGAATACGTAGAAGATTTCTGACTTATCGGTGAGTAAACGGAATGAAATATTTCAGGTAATTGCCATTTCAGGAAGGTCCCCGGCATACCAGCACAGCGATATTTATGGACGACTCCAGAATTCCATTACCATCAAATCCTGAAGTAAAGGTTTATTTTTATTCACAAGTGCCACATGTGCCGGATGTGGCAAATAAACTTCTCTATCCGCTACACTTTCAAATGTTAAAACAAAGGAATGCGTGAATCCCTTATTGAGTGTACCTGCACTCACATCGTCACCCCCTTCGATCTTCTTAATTTCCGGAATCTCTGCTTTTATATCCAGAAAGTCCTGCACGGCCTGCTTTCTTCTTTCTTCATCCACCTCATCCTTAAATTGCAATAAAACAACATGTCTGAGCACTTGCTCTTTTTCAACCTGTGTAGTAACACATGCATGAGTAGTAAAAAACAAAAAGATAATCGCAAATGGGATCAGCTTTATATTTATTTGATATGTCACGAGTACGATTTTTTTATCCTGATGTATCAAGTCTGTAAGAGACCAGTTGTTTTCCTGTTACAGATCCTGCAAAGAGGAATAACTGATCATCAATTATATGTCCACATAATCCGTAGTAAATGGGGAATCCGGTTTTTATTTTTCCCGCATCAATTAATCTTCCGGTTTCGTTTAGCAGGCATATCTGAATACTTTGGTCATCTCTGGTGGCAACGGCTATTATATCATAGTCTTCATTAAATGGCAATATGGAAATACGGGTTTGTCCTTTGATCAGGGTTTCACTGTTACCCTTAAAGACCGATCTTGGTAGCAGTTGACCGGATTCATCCACCATAAATACACTGACTGCATCACCATGATAATAGTACGTGTGCCGATCCTTGACCCAGGGAGTAGGCTTGTAGTATATGTGATGTCTGTGACCTACCACCACATACCTCCAACCTGACCGGGTAGCAGACACTACCGGATAGGTCCCATTCAGATACAGGTTGTAATCATCACCCATGTTGCTGATATTTTCGAAATGACCATTCTCATGGACTTTGAAGCTACTCAATCCGTTATCCTGAAAACCTCCTGTAAATAAGTAGGTGCTGCCATCAATCCGATGTGTAGACATGCCGATGATTCCATCTGTAAAGAGTTTTTCCGTATCTCCAAGGGACTGCACATGCTCTAATGCGCCCCCGGATTTGATCTTATACGCACTGAGACCTGGTGTTTTCTCAAGCCCACCTACAAACAGATAAGACGCAGAATCCATATGAATAACCTCCAGTGTGATCACAATTCCAACGTATGTACTATCAGAATCCGGGAGTACAAATACACTGTTAAGTGTCCCGTTCGGATTTATTTCAAATACTTCGACAGCATTTCCTCCCTTAAGTCCGGCAAATAAAAAATCCTTACCATCAATTTGATCTGTAATCAAACCTCTAACCGCATTTTGTCCTCCTGATACCACCGAGTTTGCTATATGCTGCAGCTTCCCATCCGGATACACATTATATACGTCAATACGATTACCATCACCCGCAGTATAGAGATAATATTGAGTGCCTGACTGGTGTACGGTACATGTAACCGTATTATGAGAAGTCTCTACCTGATCTACAGGTACCACCTCAAAATCAGGTTGTCCAAACACTTTGGTGATCCAGCATAATGAAATGGTGATCAAAATGCAGGTGTAAAACTTGTTCATCTATAGGTATTTACTGTACTGATCGACCCGAAATGTTCTATTTCGTCATCATGCAATCAAACGCAATATTAAGGGTTGGCCCGATCAAAATTCTTAAACTAGTTTAAATAATGACCCTCAGTCTTTATTTATTGATCTTCTTTTTCTTATCACGCTCACAAATTCCTGGGTAATACCCAGATAACTGGCAACGAGCTTATTGGTGAGAGATTCTGCTATTTCGGGGTAATTTGTCACAAAATGGCTATAACGTTCTTCAGCATTCATTGTATGGTTTTGAATCAATCGTCTTTGCCATGCGACCACGGCTTTCTGCGACATGATTCGAAACAAACGCTCTACTTTTGGCACTTCCTGATAGAGTCTTTCCTTATGCTCCCTGGATATAACTAGTAGAATACTGTCTTCAGTGGCCTGAATATCCAGCTCAGACGGAATCTGATTTGCAAAGCTATCGATATCCATGACCCACCATTGGCGACCCGCAAAATACAGGACCTTTTCGGTGCCCTTGTGGTCGGTGATGAAAATCCTGAAACACCCCTGAGTAACAAAGCCCTCAAAGCGACAGACCTGCCCCCTCCTTAAGATATACTCTCCTTTAGCCACTTTCCTTTCACGAAAGCACCGAGTTATTATATCCAATTCGACAGGCTTAAAGTCTACAATCTTTTTAATGTATTCTTGCAATGATGGATAGGACATAGATAGTAATATGACTCTTTACGTTTAGATTTCCCTTACCCGAAAGATAACTGGAAGGTTCCAAATTTTCTAAGGATACACTCATATCCCCCCTGGGTAGAATATGATGACATATGATTTAGTTGACATACTCGATTTTCTGGAATATTTTAACTCACACCGTTAGTGTAAGACCCCATTTTGCAAATACAATCAACCTTTCATGAAAAATCCGGATCTTAGTTTCACAACTAAGGTCCCATGTTACGTGCTCGGAGCAACTTCATTGTAGTATCGATGTCCTGGTATACATATACCCTGCTGCTTGTTCTTCTTAATACACAAGTCCTTTCGGCCCAGGATA
>JAUILM010000519.1 GCA_030432855.1 Bacteroidia bacterium | reverse complement strand
AAACATAATTTACTCAGGAATATCCGCGAGTTTATTTTGTATAGCGGAAGATCGCTTAGTGTGACCGACCAAGGGTAACGGCTGGCAGTTTTGCCCAGGTTTTGCTGCCAAAAGCTGGCCGCCGGAGGCATCTGGAAATATAAATTCATTGCCTTAAGCAGTTTAGCAAAGTATTTTCGATTCGACAAGTGCATTTAAAAATGACCAATTAGTGTGAGGAACAAGGCTTACGGATGGCATATCGATAATTATGGGGATTGCCTCCCGATGGTTATCGGGACCAAAATCTGGCCATTAAATGCAACTCCAATTTCAAGATTCTCGATGATAATTACATGCCATGCTCACAAAACCATGACTGCTCGGCGCTGAATGAATTAGGCGTTACAATACTTCCTCCAAAATTCCTGGAACCCGGTACCCAGTGGTTACTGAAGCAAATGCCTCAGAACCTTAGCCCCGGCATCAAAATTCCATTTTTCTCCTCTCACCACTACCTGATACCGGAAAACTATTTAAGACGGAGACGTAACATTTTTCTAGAAATTTCCGGACACCGGACACCGGATACCGTTTTAATCTATTTCTCCTCCACTCTCCCATCTGGATACTTCGCAAATCGACCTTTGTCCCGTGCATGGACCGGATCATGGGACGGCCATGGCCATCCACCAAATTGAGTCTGTTGAAACTCATTGAAGGTTGCATAAATCTCCTCCTGCGTATTCATCACAAATGGACCATGTTGCACTACGGGCTCATTGATAGGACGTCCCTGCAGCAACAGAAAATAACCCTCCTCATCACCATTCTGCAGTGTCAGATTGTGATCTGCATGCACCTCAATAGCCTTTTGAGGAGAAATCTCCCGATCCTCGATCAAGACTGAATTGCCCTTATAGAAATACAGTGTCCTGTTGATGTCTTCACCTGCTGTAGGTAGAGTAAGTTGGGATCCCACTTCCATTTTAATCGTCCAAATTGCAACTTCGTTTTTAGGATCAGCGGCCCAGGAGTCAGGTGCCGGAGCAGGAGCAGCCGTATTTTTATAATTACCGGCAACAACGGTGACAAAACTCTTTTTTCCCGCTGTATCAGTTTCTTCGACGACTGGAATGGTGTCGGACCAAAGCATGGCAAAGTGTGGTTCTGCTCCTTTTTTATGCGAAGGCAGATTTAGCCAAATTTGAAAAATCTCAAAAGGATTATCCTCATCACTATGCACCAAAGGGAACATCTCTGCATGTTGTACTCCTTTCCCTGCTGTCATCCATTGGACATCACCTTCGCCAAAACGTCCTGCAGCGCCCAATGAGTCAGAGTGATCCACGTAGCCTCGCCTGGCTATAGTAACAGTCTCAAATCCACGATGTGGGTGTGCCGGAAATCCCGGTACTTTTCGACCATGGTACATTCTGAATCCGTCTTTTATAACAAAATCATTGCCCAGATTACGTCCCGCCAGCGAGACATCAGGTCCCATGTCCTCATTGCCTTCGGGGAAAAAGTCCTCATGGTGTACACAAAATAGAAAGGGATCACGGGTCTGCCAGGGAAATCCCAATGTTCCAATGTGTTTTACTGCCTTTTTGCTCATTTTTCTTTCTTAATCAGTCTCATTTCGAAACGGATTTTTTTCGAAAATGTTTAAGTCAGTTACAGCCGGGAAATTTTCTCCTGTATGGCTCGTTTTAACAGGGTAACTGCATACCCATTACTATGCTACCCAGATATTTGTTTATTGTACTCTTGACTCACTTACTATTTGCTTCTTGCAATGAAGACGGGACCCCCGACCCATGTCCAGTTGATGATTTCACTCTCAATTCCTGTGACATGTCAAGTGATATTGACTACAATGTTTTGCAGGGACTAGCCAGCTACTATAGCGGTTCTGTTCACTTTGTACAGGAGATGGTTCCCTACAGCGGGCAAACCATCCTTGATTATTTGCCACCCTGTGATGTCGCTGTCGATAGCCAGTACATTGCTATGGTCATTCCTGCCGAGGGAATCCTCTGTCAGGATAGCCTTGATAGTCCAATCTTGAGCTGGGAAGAGATCTCTTGTGTTATTGGAGAAGGGGGCCTATCATCGTTTATGGAACGATTTGGATCCTCTCGATTTCTCGAAGTATCACCTCCTGTAGTAGATCAGAATGGATTGGCTTATATTATTTATCAGGACTCGCGATGTTCGATCGAATCTGCGATACTTCAGCATGTAGATGGAGTCTGGGAAGTGATCTGTCAGCGACAGGTAGCCGTTTGCTAGAACTATACATTCTTTTACTATGGAATTTGAGCGGCTTGCCTCGCCAGTAATTTCCAGGCTCCCGTCTGATCTTGAATCCATACCATCAGGATAATGATATCAAATTGTGGTGGTCCTCCTGGCTTATCCAGATCAGCGATCATTCTATGACGTACGATTGCATTGTGTCCTGTGATGGTAATCTGTTGATCACGAATTTCAATATCCTGGATCATGGTCCAGTCCTTGATAAATTCATCCACAAAACCGGCTTTATCTCGAACGGTACCACTGGAATGCACATATACGACCGAATCATGGGCTATGTTGGTGAGGCCGGTACTGTCTGGATTGATCATTAAAGCAATCAGGTCATCCACGGCGGTTTCAATAGCATCGATCGCTGTTTGAGCTTGTGCGAAATGAATTATCATTGAGAGAAATATGAGGCTCAGGCTGGGTTGTACTGTAAGTCGCATGTTTTAGAGATTACATTTTTTTGTAAATTACTGATTGATTCTGAAATCATCCCAGGTATGCAAGCGACAACAGAATTTACTTACGACGCCTCCAAGGACTTTGAACAACCCACCGGATGGAAGAAGGTACTTTTCTCTCTTCTGATATTGGTCACTGTTCTTTCATACGGTGCCGAAATGCTGGATCCTGCCGTCAAAATCAGTGGTTGGCGTTTCGCTCTGTTGATGACAATTATTCTCAGTGGCTTTGTTGTACTTCTTTTTCCATCTTTGGGATTTAGACCTTTTATTCGAAAGCATTCTTCCTACGTTACGCTCCAGGATGGACTCTTACAGTGGAAACTCAGTGGAAGTGAACACAGTATCTCTATAGATGATGTGACTAAAGTGACCAGATCACCTTCTCAGGTGCAGTTTGTGATGAAGGATGGTACTATAAAGATTCTGGATTTTTACAAGATTGCCACAAGACAAAAAGTCCATGAATTTCTTGAAGTTTTGTATCGCCAGTTTGATCAGAAGATCTAAGTGCCGTTTGACCATTCGGAATGAGACTTATTATCTCCAACGTAGTTATGGTGTGCTCTTTTATAGAGATATGGTCCTTTGATTTCCAGTCTTCAGCCTTATTCGACAATTTAGCTTCACCAAGCTCTTTCTTAAGTTCTTCGCCATTAGCAATGAAACGAACTTCATAGTAGGATTTTTGGTAAGGATCGTGAGAATAATCTTAAACAATCCTCACGACAATCCATGAAAAAAATTTTATTGGTTTTCCTTGCTCTGGTTACTGTGTTTCTTGTCTTTACCTACCTGTCCGTCAGTGGAGATCGCACCGAAAATCCAATCTGTGACCTGGTAAATCTGGACTCGATTGCAAACATAGATTTTCATCAGTTTGATTCGGTAGAGGTTACGGCAAGTCAATTCTATGATGCAGACCTCATCAAGACCTGGATGCAGGGAGAAAATTATCGCACATCATGGAGTACGCCAGTGTCTCTTCCGATTTTGTGGCTTGATACATTTTCAGGAGGATTAACGGTCCTCGAAGAAGGTGGAGGACAGCAGACTCAATCGCTTGATCTCAAAGACACACACGGTGTAGTGTATAGTTTGAGAAGTATTAACAAAAATCCTGATCCTCTGATCCCTGAAGTTTTATTCGAGCTTGGCCTGCAAAATATTGTCAACGATGGTATCTCGGCTCAGCATCCTTTTGGTGCTCTGGTAGCTGCTAGCCTGGCGGAGGCAGCGGGAGTCATTCATACGCATCCCAGACCGTTTTTCGTGCCTCAGCAAAAGAATCTTGGTGCGTTTAATGACAAATATGGAAATGGTATTTATTGGCTGGAATATGAATCAGAAGGCCAAGTAAACTGGACTCACTTAGACTCGATTGTAGAAATAGTCGATACAGATGATCTCCAGCAAATGAAGATGAAATTAGGTCCACAGATTACCCTTGATACCACTTCGTTTATAAAAGCAAGATTGTTTGATTTTCTCATTGGAGATTGGGACCGCCACGCAAAGCAATGGGGGTGGGCCCTACAAAAGATCGGAAATCGCATTAGAGCCATACCTGTCCCGGCTGATCGTGATAATGCATTCTTTAATATCGATGGCATTATTCCAACAATTGTCTCCCTACCTCTCTTTAATCCGGAATTGAGATCATTTGAGCGAGAGATCGATCATCTACCGGGCATGATGGAAGATGCGGATATCTATTTTTTAAAAAACATGCCAGGTGCACTGTTTATTCAGGCGGCTGAAGACTTACAATCGGCACTCACAGACTCGATAATTTCAGCCCGTATAAAGAATGTATGGTCCATGGAACTATACAATATTGAGGGAAGAAATTTTACGAATATTATCACCGCCAGGAAAAATGATCTGCAACAATATGCAGAAGCTTTCCATCAGTATTTAGAAGAACAACCTTATCTGAATCAACCAATGACTGGGTCAGAGGACCTGCAATTACCATCAACCCTCATCCAGTGTTTTGAATGCTTTCAGTGATTTGTTTCACTG
>JAUILM010000518.1 GCA_030432855.1 Bacteroidia bacterium | reverse complement strand
CAGCCCGACACCAAAGTGTGGCTGCACGATCGTGTTTTCCTTCCCTTCGATCAGATCATCTTTTACCTTCTGGACATTACCAAGTCCTGCCCGGAGAAATAGTCGTTCATTAAAGTCGTATTCAACTCCGACTCTGGGATCGATACTGGTAAACTCAGAGCTAATCAATGTGTTTCTGGGGCCATCGAAAGTACATTGTAAATCCAGTGCGATGAGCAGATGATTTTTTTCGCTTACCGGTGCTTTGTATCCTGTGGCCAGCGTTAGACTGGGAGCTGTCAGTTCGGTAGAAGATTTGGGTATGAAGTTGCCGGTTTCCTGCAAGATTCTTTGCTCATCATCGGTAAAGGTAAACTTCCAGGCATTGAACGTAGTAGAAATATCCCGACCCATGATCCCAAAGTGCCATCGCTCACCATGACGTTGCAGACCGACATCCAGTCCGAATCCCCAGGCGGTGGCAAAGGGACCGATTCTCCGGTTGATCACTTTCACGCTACCACCAATGTCCCATTTACTGTTGCCCAGTGCCCGGCCATAAGAGAGAAATATACCGTAATCAGCTGCCGAAAACGAACTGATGTTATCATAGTTAATGCTACCATCAGGATCGAAAAGCTGAATAGTGTTGGGAATATTGTCGATGCCCATTCTTACCACGGAGATAGCACCGTATGCCCTTTTTTCTGGATTCAAAGATCGTGAGATGCCCAGAAAATCGTAGTTGACGATACCTGCAAACCATTCTGCATGCATGGCGCTGATCTCCATTTGTGCGGTGCCTTGTGCTAAACCGGCAGGATTCCACTGGGTGGAGAAGATATCATCTGTGGTAGCGCTCACAGCGCCTCCCATACCATGTGCTCTGCCGCCGACTCCAATGCTGAGAAAGTTGTTGCTGTACTTCCTGAATTCGCCCTGGGCTTGCGCCTCTGAAAGTCCTGCTACCAGCAGCAGGCTCAGGCATATCAGGACTGAAAACTGTGTAAGACGGGTATTCAGAATGATCATTGTTTTGTAAAACGGCAAAGTTAACTTTTTAGTCTGAGCATCATACTTTGCTTCATCACCCATTTGGTGGTTGATTGCGAAATTGACTTTCAAACAGGGGCTTTATCGATAAGTAGTTCATTACAGGAACTGCAGGAGAATCAACAAATCGACAAATCAACAGGAATTGGTTTCTCGCAGAGACCGCAGAGGTTTCGGGCTGACTCCCGTTTTCGCAGCTTGCGAACAGCCTTCGTTTCACTTCGGTTGCCAGGGAAAAACAGTGACCTCCGCTAAAGCTCCGGTCCCAAGGGAGGCCGGGGTAGGGGGAGAGCAACAAAATGTAAGAATCAGATTTCTTGCAGAGGCTCCGGCGGTCAGCGATGCAATTCAGGAACTGCAGGAGAATCAACAAATCGACAAATCAACCGGAATGGGTTTCTCGCAGAGGCCGCAGAGCTCGCGGAGGTTATGTACTAATTTCTAAGTGCCTTTGAACACGTAGCACTGGATGGCCCTCAAAGGTTCTTTGTGATTAATTTTAGGAGTTCGTGTTGCCATTGACAGCAGATCATCCCCCCAGTTTGGTGACAGTAACCTACGGCATTGCCTCCGGTTACCAGAGAAATCTAGTTTCTGACTAAACTAGCCCCTTCGAAGGCCTTCGAAGGGGCCTTTTGCTGCTCAGGATGGAAAATCTAAGTGGTAAAGTAGGGATGGTAGGAAAGGTGAACTATTGAACAAATCGACAAATCAACAGGAATTGGTTTCACGCAGAGGACGCTGAGGTTATGGGGTAAAAAATCAATAGTAATTGCGAGGTAGAAATATATGTTAAGAGATCTTCTGCCACGGTTAAAAAAGTGTTATCTGGAGATAAATCGTGTATCGATCATACGATCCGGTCGTCTTTTGCGTATAGTCTCTTGAGTACTTTGGATTTTTTGGATAAGCACTGCAAGAGCTATTGTATAGATAATTACTTTTTCGCCGGATTTTCATTGACCTGATCAAGCAATATTATTCGGCACCTTGAACTTGTAAAACCGAATAATATGAAACGTCTATCATTTTTGCTCGTGCTATGTACCTTTTTCTCTTTGAGTCAGGCGCAGGTTTCTCTCCGCCCACAGATTGGATTTAATTCTTCATCTCTGACTAATAACTTTAGTGAAAGTGCCACGTTTGGTGATCAGTTGGGATTTCAGTTCGGACTGGATGCACAATTTGGTCGTCGATTTTATATTCAACCTGGGATAATCTGGGAATCCGCCAATAATGAATTGCGTGAAACACTGGATGGTAATAATTCTGAATTTTCTGTAAACAGAGTCAGAATTCCATTGATGTTTGGATATAAACTGCTCGGAAATGACACAGGAGGTCTTATCGATATGCGGGTCTTCACTGGCCCCAATGCATCGTTTGCAGTAGATAAAGACCTAAAACAAAATTCCATTATTCAGAAGGGTGATTTTACCGATGCTGTGTATGGCTGGAATTTCGGGGTGGGAGTAGATGTCGCCATTTTCTTTGTAGATGCCGGATACTCCTTTGGCCTTAGTGAAGTTTTTAAGGATATGGCCAGCGATGTAAGAAATAATCTCTTTTATATTAATGCAGGTCTTCGATTAGGGTTTTAATCATAATACCTGGTCCGTATTTTAAATAAAAAGGGCTCGATAAATACCTTTTACCGAGCCCTTCTATCTTATTTTAAGCTTCTGATTTTTCAAGGATGCCTTCCACAAACTCGCGAGTTGCTTCCTGGACACGATTCTGATTTTGCCCCAGGTGTCGGATGAAAGCACTGCCAATGATTGCTCCATCGGCATATTGACAGGCCGTCTCAAACGTCTGGTGATTTGAAATCCCAAAACCAATTAATCGGGGATTTTTAAGATTCATTGCGTTCACCCGCTCAAAGTATTTCGTCTGTTCATCACTGATGCCTGATTTGGCTCCCGTAATGGAAGCGCTGGAAACCATATATATAAATCCACCTGCCAGTGCATCAATTTTTCGTATTCGATCCTCCGAAGTTTGTGGGGTGATCAGGAAAATGATATGTAGACCTGACCCGGCAATTTTGTCCTTTAATTCGGATTCGTAAATGTCGACGGGTAGGTCCGGAATGATGAGACCATCAATACCTGCAGCTGTGCACCCCTGCAAAAACTTATCTACACCATACTGCATCATTTGATTGAGATATCCCATAAATAGCAGTGGAATTTGTGTTTCCTTTCGAATGTCCTTCAGCTGCTGGAAAAGCGTAGATAACGTCATGCCATTCGCGATCGCTTTACTACCACTTTCCTGAATGGTAGGTCCATCGGCCATCGGGTCAGAGTACGGCATCCCAATCTCGATCATATCGGCACCTGCGTGATCCAGGGTCTTAATAATAGTCACAGTATCATCCAGGTTGGGAAATCCTGCCGTGAAATATATGTTGAGGATATGATCCTTTTTTGCTTGAAAAAGTTGATCTATTCGGTTCATGCCTGATCCAGTTTTTTAATGTAGGTACTTAAATCTTTGTCTCCACGACCTGATAAATTGATCACCACAGTATCGTCTGCATTGTATTTTATCTTATCCATCGCAGCAAAAGCATGCGCTGACTCCAGAGCGGGAATGATGCCCTCCAGTCTGGTGACCAGGAAAGCGGAATCGAGTGCTTCGTCATCTGTCACGCTCACTGCTTCGGCTCTTCCGGAATCAATCAGATGTGCATGCATAGGGCCAATACCGGGATAATCAAGTCCTGCCGAGATAGAATAGGGCTCTACAATTTGCCCATCATCTGTCTGCATCAGCAGAGTTCGGCTACCGTGAATGATTCCTTTTGAACCCAGAACACTGGTAGCGGCTGATTCTCCACTATGTATGCCCAGACCGGCAGCTTCTACAGCGATTAATCGTACATCAGGCTCGTCCAGGTAATGATAGTAGGCTCCGGCTGCATTGGATCCACCACCTACACATGCAATGATGATGTCGGGGAGTTCGGAGCCGGTTTGTTCTTTTAGTTGCCATCGCATTTCCTTACTGATGATGGCTTGAAATCGGGCAACCATGTCAGGATAGGGGTGTGGTCCCACTACCGACCCAATGATGTAATGTGTGTCTGTGGGATTATTGATCCAATCTCGTATCGCCTCATTCGTGGCATCTTTCAGGGTTTTGCTGCCACTGGTGGCAGGTCGTACCTCTGCACCGAGCATACGCATTCTGGATACATTAGGTGCTTGTCTGGCAATGTCTACTTCGCCCATGTAGACGATGCATTCCAGGCCCATCAAGGCACATACAGTGGCGGTTGCGACACCATGCTGCCCTGCTCCTGTTTCCGCAATGATGCGCTTCTTACCCAGTTTTTGAGCCAGGAGAATTTGCCCAATTGTGTTATTAATTTTGTGCGCACCGGTATGGTTGAGGTCCTCGCGCTTGAGGTAAATAGTTGTACCAAAGTGCTTTGACATGCGTTTTGCATGATAAAGTGGACTGGGCCTTCCTACATAATTCTTCAGTAGATCCTGCATCTCATCCTGAAAGTCCGGATCATAAATAATCCCCATGTAGTGGTTGCGGAGCTCTTCTATATTAGCATGCAACATCTCCGGAATGAAGGCGCCGCCAAAGTCTCCATAAAATCCTTTTTCATCAACTAAATAATTCATCCTTAAACCTTTTTATAGCCTCGATATTTTTTAGTGCAGGCTTGATTTCAAACCGGCTGTTGATGTCGATGCCGTGCATATAATGGTGATTAAAATCTTTTATTTCTTCTGCATGTTCG
>JAUILM010000517.1 GCA_030432855.1 Bacteroidia bacterium | reverse complement strand
TGATGCATATGGAATAGGAATTGTCTTCTGCACGGATATAGAGCATACCGACATCATTGATCCTGAAATAGTAAATTTCTGCAGGGGAGCAGACATCCTTGTCCACGACGCCCATTTTACGGACAAACAACTGGAGTCGCACCGAGGCTGGGGACACAGTAGCTATTCTCAAGCCATTGAGGTCGCGAAACTTGCAGAGGTTAAGCAACTGGTACTGACACACCACCATCCTGACCATGATGATACCTTCCTCAGAGATATGGAGAAAACATGTCAGGCTCAATTCCCCAATTGTATTTTAGCAAGAGATGGAATGCAACTATTTGTTTGAATAGCTTACAACCAGGAATCACAAAAACACCAATTGATCAAGCGATATAAAGTAGATATAAAATTCAATTTAAAATCATATGGACCTTTCAGCAGAAGCCAGGAAAATACATACGCAAATTAGCGGAGAATCCACCAAGTTAGGAGATTTACGTAAAATTGCCAAGATGATTAAAAAAGATCATTATTTGGCCATGGAGCTATGGTCCACAGGTAATTTTTTTGCCCGTCAGTTGGCTATACTAATTATGGATAAGAAGCTTCTTACTCAAGAAGTCATCAATACTCTCGATAATGACATACAGCATCACAACTTCAAAGAAAGGAATCATCTGATTGACTGGCTAATGGCCAATCAATTGGCAAAGGACAACAAGACCATTTCCCTGATGGAATCCTGGGAGCAAAGTACATCTAAGATGCAAAGGAGATTATTCTGGTATTATCAGGCAAGATTGCGATGGATGGGCAACACAGAACATAGCAACACTGAACATCTGCTGAAGTCCATAGAGGATAAAATAGCACATGAAGAACCCGAAGTCCAATGGGCCATGAACTTTACGGCCGGTCAAATCGGAAAATGGCAAGAGAAATATCGAGCAAGATGCATTGCTATTGGAGAAAATACGGGGCTTTATAGTGAAGAGGTAGCACCCAAAGGATGTACGCCCAATTATCTGCCAAAATTTATAGCCATTGAAGTAGCGAAATTACAGAGTAAACGATAGTGGATGCTAATCGATACTGTCAGATGGTAATTTCCCCACGTTAAAGAATAATAGCTATGTGCAATCCTACACTTATAAGTTAGAGCTCAAAAAAACAAAACTTAACTAGCTACACCTGCAGCTATCTTTTAAGTTAATTTAGTAACTTCCTGAGTCAAAATCCAAGCTTGATATAACCACTTAACAGTATCAAAGTTCGTAGGATTGCAATAGCGACCACCTAAATACATCTACTTTCAAAAGACAACATGTTTAAGATATTTCAAAGAATCAGGTTAAAACTAATTGATCAGGGGAATCTGCAAAAATACCTGGCTTATGCAGTGGGTGAAATCATCCTTGTAGTCGTAGGTATTCTTCTGGCACTACAGATAAACTCATGGAATGAAGCCAGGAAGGCCATGAAACTGGAAAATCAGTATTTGGTAAATATAAGCAATGAAATTCGAGCGTCCCTTGTCAAATTAGACCAGGCCCTGGACTTCAATCAGACGACCCTTGAACACATTGAGAATATAATAATCCATCTGGAAGAAGGTATGCCCTACTCTCCATCACTGGATACTTCCTTTTTCATATACCAGTACTCCATTATTCCTGAATTAAATTTTACCACCTACGAAACAATAAAGAATGTAGGATTAAACTCGATAAGCTCCCACGACTTACGTCTAACCATATCTAAGTTGTATGAGGAAGATTTTATTTTCCTCACCAACACTATCAGAGAAAACGAAAAACAATTCTACCAAAATGTGATGACTCAATTTCACATTGAACATTTCAAGGAAACAACATACGCTAGCACCACTTCACCTAATAATTACAAAAGTCTACAGCAAAATCAAAAGTACAACAACATTCTTCATAAATTAAAGGGTATAAGGACCTATAGTAATTTTTCAATTGAAAGCGTGAGAAAGAAAACTGCAGAAACTCTAAACACAATAGAACAGAAAATAAACAAATACAATAAGTGACCAAAATCACACAACTGTAAGGAAAAAATGCAGTGCAACATCGAATGTGACGTTGAGTGACACCTTGACACATAAATGAAGGATGCGGCATGCTGCGTAGAATGCACATCCTTTATTACTTCGATCAAAAAATAAGAAAAAACCATTTAATGATTTAGCAAAAAACAACGTATGCTCCATACACCAGGACCGATGGTCGAATGTCAAATGATGATTAGAAAACCTGTTTCACAGGTATTTCAGGCATTTATTGATCCGCAGGTAACCACCAAATTTTGGTTTACAAAGTCAAGTGGAATATTAGAGGAAGGGCGGATTGTCACGTGGGAATGGGAGATGTATGGAGTATCTGCTGAAGTACGAACACTCAAAATCATACCCAATGAAATTATCACGATTGAATGGGATGAGCCAAGGACTACTGTGAAATTTGAATTCACTGCCTTGTCCGAAAATGCAACCTATCTGGTTATCAAGAACTATGGATTTCAACAAGAAGGCAATGATCTGATAGAAGCTATCAAGAACAACACAGGCGGCTTCACCACGGTTTTGGATGGACTCAAGGCCTATCTTGAATTTGGCATCCAATTAAATCTTGTCAAAGACAAATTTCCGGGGAATTCATTCTGAACAAGCGAATTAAGTATTAAAATACTGCCAGGGATACTTTTCCGTCCTAAAATAATCCTTCTATAGAGACCAAGTGTAGCATAAGAAATTAAGTACGTGACCTAATTTTAAGTACGTTGCCTTGAAAAAAACCGAACCAAATGCCATTTGTAGTTGTACGTTAGAGTACCAGGATCAAGACAAGAGAGGCTCGGCTTCGCATTACAGAAGAGTCCAAAAAAATAGGATATGAAAAGACCGGATTTTAGCAATTTGAAAGCAGTCTATATCAACTGTACTCTAAAAAAATCTCCACAAACCAGCCATACAGCTTCCTTGATGGAAGTCTCAAGGCGCATCATGGCTCGTGAAAATGTAAAAACAGAAACCATACGGCTCGTTGACCACGAAGTCGCGGCAGGCGTTTATCCAGACATGACTGAACACGGTTGGAATAAGGATGAATGGCCATCGCTATTCAAAAGGATTATTGATGCCGATATCTTAATCATGGGGACCCCCATATGGTTAGGTGAAAAATCTTCTGTTGCTCAAAAACTGATCGAAAGACTATACGCCATGAGTGGCAAGACTAACGACAAGGGACAATACATCTATTATGGAAAGGTGGGAGGATGCATTGTAACCGGCAACGAAGATGGCGTCAAGCATTGTGCGATGGGTATCCTGTACTCACTACAGCATATAGGCTACTCGATTCCTCCCCAGGCTGATTGTGGATGGATCGGTGAAGTGGGACCCGGACCGAGCTATGGAGATACAAAGTGGAAGGGTGAAAAACTGGAAAATCCCGTGGGTTTTGACAGTGATTTCACAAATCGGAACACCACGTTCATGACCTATAATTTGCTTCATTTAGCCTCTATGATGCAATCAAATGATGGCTATCCCAGCTATGGAAATTCGAGAAAAGCATGGGATGATGGAACGCGATGGGAATTCGAAAATCCTGAATATCGATAAACCTACCCGGTTGATTTTAAGAAAGCTGTTGAAATAACCAGATTGCGCTGGAAATTATTTAAAAAGAATGATTTTATGTAAAATTCAGCTGTTCTCCATGCGCCCCATAGCCGCTTCCGCGACGGGGCACCTCGGCAGCAGATCAGTTGGTTACAACCTGCGGTAGACGCCTTCGATCTCGCCTTGTCAGGTACAATGATTTATAGCTGCAACATCAACCTCGGTTTTTCAACAGTTTCGAGGGACTTTTCAAATAATCAACAGGCTCTAATTACTACCTTTCAATGAAAGAAACGACGGCTACCTATCGCTTTGAAAACCATATTTGTTGGTTGCACGCATTTAATAACAAACCCAGAAGAATACATCTTAAACCTCCCTCCGTACTACGAAAGGATACACAACATTATCAATTTTACACCTTGCAAATCATAACAACATGAGAATTCTATTCTTACTATCCGTTCTGGTATTATTTTGCAGCACGAAAGCGCAATCCCAATCTTCCAATAAGGTAGTCATTGCATCAGAAGTGCAATGGACTCCTCTCAACCCCGCCCGGGGAGATCAGAGTCCTCAGGCAGGCACCTTATGGGGAGACCGCAGTGCCAAAGTAGCTACCGGATTCCTGGTCAAGTTTACAGATGGATTTTCTTCACCACCTCATATCCACAATGTGACATACCGTGGCGTGGTCATTCACGGAAATATTCATAATGATAATCCAGAGGCAGAAGCGATGTGGATGCCGACAGGTTCTTTCTGGACACAGCCGGCCGGTGAATCCCATATTACTGCTGCTCAGGGGTCTCTGAACATGGCCATTATTGAAATCGAAGATGGGCCCTACCTGGTTCGTCCCACGGAACAGGCATTTGATAATGGAGAACGCCCTCTAAATGTTCATGTCTCAAATCTGGTCTGGACAAAACCTTCCGCTAATACAAATGCAATGTCTCAAGTCGAAATCGCGTATTTGTGGGGTGATCACCAGAATAGGGGTCCGCGGGGCCTGATGATCAAGATACCGAAGGGATTTAAAGGTAAAATCAATCCGAAAGGATCTCAGTTTCGAGCCGTCGTAATTAAAGGTGAAATTCAATATGAAGAAGCGACCGCTGATAAACATAAGAAACTAGATCCCGGAAGCTATATGAGTGGCACGCTCCCTCATA
>JAUILM010000516.1 GCA_030432855.1 Bacteroidia bacterium | reverse complement strand
GTGAAAGTTCTCACATAGTCATCTCTATTATTATTCCCACATTCAATCGTGCATTGCTTATTACCGAAAGTATAGAAAGCATCCTTGCGCAAACCTATATACACTACGAAATAATCATAGTAGATGATGGCTCAACTGATACAACAGAACAAATTGTAAGGAACTTCAATGATACGAGAATCAAGTACTTTAAAAAAAATCATTCAGGTGTCAGTGCGACAAGAAACTATGGTGTAGAAAAATCTTCAGGGGACCTGATATGCTTTCTGGATAGTGATGACATCCTATTAAAAAATCATTTCGAAGTCCTGATAAATAATATTTCCCAACATGAGGACGAGGAATTAATTTATCGTACGAAATATAAAAGCGTCCCGGAAGATAATTTTTCAGAAATGATTTCCTTCAAACCCGAAGAAGAAAATCGAATCCTTTTTGCTCTCAGAAATCTCACAGCCATCCATACTTACTGTTTTCCAGCATGCATCGTTAAGACTATAAAATTTGATGAGCGATTTCATTATTTTGAAGATACCAGTTTCATAGTGAGAGCTCTTTTCCGCTGCGAACTTAAGCAAATCAACCAAACCACAGTGGTCTATAGAAATCACGCTCTAAATTCCACTGTAAATTTATATCAATCGGAAGCACATGAAGACTCACTTGATAATACGATTAAGTCAATAAATGCACTCTTCGAAGAGCACAGGAATGAGCTCAAACTCTTTAATGCATTATTAGAAGAAAGGATTATGATTGCCAAGAAATACCTGGAGCACGGCCACATGGCTATTGCCAACTCGAGGATAAAAACTGGCTTAAAGCTATTACAGAAGTCAATACAAATAAAATTTTTAAGCCGTCACATCACCTCCTATCTTAGTCTTATAGTAAAGTCTATCCGATACAGTGCCCGATAAAAGAAAACATATTGCAATTATAGAGATGGAAGGTCATCCCCACTTACTTCAGAGATACATGGACCTTCTAATCGTTAACAACGTTGAGCTATACATATTCACTACTGATTGGATTATTAATTTATTGGAAACTCCAAAAACCAATCAGATACATTTTGTGATTAAAGAAAATAGGACAGGTTTTAAACAATTTCTCTCTGAGAATGAAAAGTATCTCGAAAAATGCGACTACACGCTAATTGGAACTATCACAAAAGAATTCAAGACTTTGTACCACCATCTGTCTAATAAAAATTATGGTATTGTAGCTCACAATTTACACTACCTTTTTGATGTAAAAAATTATCTGTCAAACAATTTATTTGAAAGAATTAAATCAAAATTCTTTGCATTTCCTGATGCACATAAATATAAAAGAAAGCTTATCAACGGCGCCCATAGTATTTTTACATTATCGAATCATGTGTGTCAATATGCAAAAAGAATAAAAGCACTTGACTCTAAAGTCGAATATATTAGCCTAGCTTCATCTTTGGATGCACGCTTAGATGCAGTAGAAAAAATTAAAATTATAATTCCGGGGGGAATAAACAGTAAAAACAGAGACTATAGCTATCTCTTCCAATGGGTCGCCGATAACTCACAAATCAATTTAGAGATTATTTTTTGTGGAAAATCTGATAGTCACAGTGACAAAAAGGTCACAAATAAAATAGATGCATTTTCACACATTAAATACGAAGTATTTTCTGACTACCTAAGTAATGAACAATATACCAGGAAAATGACAGGGGCGAGAGGTATGATTTGCCCCATGAAGAAATCAATTGAATATAAAAACTACCAGGAACTATATGGTAGATCTAAAGTGTCTGGAGCCATTGACGATGCAATAACTTTCAACATTCCATTGCTACTGCCCTCTTTTTATCCGCTAGAGTCAAAACTTGTAGAGAACTACTATTATCCATATAAAAATTACGAAGAATTCAGTGACCTCATGCATCAACTTTTGCAAGGAAAGATCAATATTCCAGCAAAGATTTCTAAATCAAAAAAAGAAATGGGAAAAAGACTGCTAGATACTTTTATTTGTGATTAAGCATTTTATCCAGAAGCGGCAGTCAAAACTGATTCTCTAATTTTTGACCATACTCTCTAAAACAACGCTTTATTTCAGAGATACCGATCTTCATGAGAGAATCCACTATAGAAAGAGAAGGGTCAATTTTTTGGAAGATGGGATCTGAAGTGTTTTTCATGTGATTATAAAAATCCGAATACACACATTTAATATCCGCTAGCCGGTATAATTGTGGATTGTCATAATTCCGGGCACCGGATCCACTCACATACACTCGGGCATCAAAATACTGCAACAAGTCTACAATATATTCATTTCTTCCCCTGTATTGAATAGGAACACTGGAAGTAATAGTCTTTTGACAGGAAAGCTCTAAGAGGTCACATAATTTCGTAATGATGATGATGTTTAAAGCTGAAAGTGTGGCAGAAGTTTCAAAGGCCTCCCTGATTATATCTTCAAGACTATACATCCATTCATCAAAATACTCTTCTTTATGGTATATGCTTTTGATTCGATTTATATGGTGCCCCACCCAATTTCTTTGTTCATCAAACTTTACATCTTTGATAAGTGTATGTAGCGGTGCTTTTCTTACCGGTACCGTCAGATATTTTTTGGTAGTTATTTTGTTATCAATGGGCAATAGCGTCCGTTTAGTCAGAGCGTTCTTGCTAAATTGCACATCATCAAGGATCAAAAAATGATCTGACATGTATATCTTAAAAAAAAAGCCTAACCAGGGCAAGTAGTTAGGCTGATGTATTGATAAAATCATTTTTTAATTTACTACATAAGCTATTATAATAGCACTCTTATTACTTCGAAGGCCTCAGCATATTCCCCATCAGACTGTACACCACGCACGACAGCCAATGACCTCAGAAAGCCCTTCCCCATGTATTTTCTATTCCTTTGTGTGATGTAGGCTTCCAACGCAAATATTTTCCTGCGAACGTCTTCTTCAGTAACGCTTATAAAGCAATCTGTATTCAATGAAAGATTATTCCAAGGTAATTCATAGCCTAACAATGTACAATATTTAAATGCTCTGGTGGCTTCCTGGCTAATTGTAATATGATCCTGATGTATATCCTGCGTACTGGGCATAAATACGATATCGGGGGAGATTTTTGCATTCAGTTGTACCAGATCTTCAAGTATCTGTTGTCTGTGGTAATTTAGTTTTCTGACTTCATAATTATAGATTATGAGATGCTCTCTATCAATACCCAGTCTTGAAGTAGCCTCCTTGACTTCCTTGACTAATTGATCCCTGGGAAACTCGGGCGGCAGAGAATCTTCAGCGGTTGAAAATGCCACGTAGTACACTTCTGATCCTTCTGAAAGTGCCCTGCTTATGGTAGCACCACACCCTAATTCACCATCATCGGTATGTGGAGCCAAGACGAGTATTTTTTTATTTTTCAGCTGCAGCATGTCCTAAGATCTAAAGAAGTTCTCCATTATCTGAACAATTTTTTCTGCCGCTGAGCCATCTCCCATTGCATTTGTATGGATCTTCGGTGTAGAAATCTGATGTGCTGCTTTGATAATTGCTTCTGTCTTCGGTCCAACAACTTGATTCCAACCCTCATCCACTGTTTCTATCCATTCTGTTTGAGTATCAATAATGACTCCCGGTACTTTATGAAAATACGACTCCTTTATCACTCCACCCGAATCCGTAATACAGGCTTTGGCATGCTTTATCAACGCTTGCGTATCCCAAAAGCCAAGAGATTCTGTGATGATCAGATTGTCTGCCTGACGGTACTCATCCAATGCATGATCACTAATCGCAGCATGGGTGCGTGGGTGCAGTGGTAATACCACCGGCTTCTGAAGCATTGTCAGTGCCCTTAAAATTGACTCTAAATTTTCCCTTTTGTCAGTATTGGCTTGCCTGTGACAGGTACACAGATAATAATCCCCTTTTGAGATATTTAGCAATGAAGAAATCACATTCCAATTTTGACGAATCCGATTCTTATTACTTAGTAACAAGTCAAGGCCCACATCTCCCACCAAATGAATTCCTGTGACATGACCTTCGGCTTGCAGGTTCCTTACAGATGTCTGAGTAGGACAAAAGAATAAGTCAGTAACTGCATCTACCATCAGCTTATTGATTTCTTCAGGCACACTCCTGTTGAATTCTCTAAGTCCCGCCTCGATATGAAATAAGGGGGTACCTGTTTTGGAAGCAGCAACAGCCCCAGCCAGCGTTGAGTTGGTATCACCGTAGACAATAACACCCAGAGGCTTTATTTTTTTAATCACTTCATCCAGTCCCATGATTATCCTGGAAATTTGCCGAAGTACAGTATCTCTACCCACATTTAAGTGAAATGACGGAGTGGGTAAATTCAATTCTTTGATGAAGTCCTCTGACAGATTAGTATCGTAATGTTGACCTGTATGCACTGTGGTTTCACTAAAGGCTTCCGAACTACCTAATGCATTGCTTACCGCAGCCGACTTAATAAAATGTGGCCTGTTTCCTAGCACCGTCAGAATCGATATCTTAGAGGCCACTCACAATTAAATTGAAGGTGCTTTCCCAGGTGTGTTCCAATTTCGTTTCTGGGCTCCTCACTATATTCTGTGATCTTGAAGTGACCAGACTACTTATATGATTTTCAAGCACAATGCTATTCTCGTCACTATAAAAGACTTTACCCGCTTGGAGGCTACCCAGGTGCTTTTCCATTTCCTTATCCCTCACACCACGAATAATCACCAGTACAGGTCTCTGAGATCCCACATACTCTGACAATTTTGTTGTAAATACCCCTTGATAATCAGGAGTG
>JAUILM010000515.1 GCA_030432855.1 Bacteroidia bacterium | reverse complement strand
AGTTCTTCCTCGGTTGCTCCGTTTTCCATCACATCCTTGATGTCATTCATGGCTGTGGTGATAAGCTCATCCACTTCACCGGGTTCTGCATTAAAAGATACACGTACACTATATCCTTCCTTAGGGTACTTCGAGGTATTTCCGGAGATCGAGACGCCATATACACCGCCCTGATCTTCACGCATAGATTCTCTCAACTTATTACGGAGCACTTCCATCAGAGAATTTAAGTGGTACTTGGCTTCGCGATCATCCCAGTCGAACTCACCGATCCAGTGCATCTCGATTTGTGCCTTGGGCGCCTCACCGAAGTTGAAGCGTTCGATATTACGACCCTTCGTTACCTCTACTCCGACATCTTTCCACTGATCATCACGACCGGTAGCTGGCAGGCTGGCCAGATACTTTGTGACCATTGGTTTTATGCTCTCCGAAGTGAAGTTTCCAACAAAGATGAAGGTGAAATCAGATGCATCGGCAAAGCGATCATTGTATACTTTCATGACCGTCTCAAGATTCATCTCGTCGAGGTCATCTACCGTGGGTATACCGCGGCGGGGATGATTTTTGTAGCGCACTTCATTTACTTTGTCCCGGTAATAGTAGTCCGGGTTTGCTCTTAGATTTTGCAGTATCTGTCGCTGGCGTGTGATCATCGACTGAAATGCCTCAGCATCTTCACGAGGTTCGGTAAAATAAAGATGGATCAGCTGGAACATTGTCTCCAGATCCTTGATCGTGCTAAAACCCTGCATACCTTCCTCCAGCTCGCTTATGAAAGGGGCCACCTGCACCTGCTTGCCCGCCATCATTTTCTGTAGTTGTATGAGGTCAAAATCAGCAATACCGGCTTGATTGATAATGGCACTGGCGATAGAGGCTGATTGGTATTCTTCGTCCGGGTAGTTGGAGTGCCCTCCCGGGCTGAAAGCGGTGAACATGATTTCATCATTCTGGAAATCAGTAGGTTTCAGGATCACCCGGACACCGTTGGACAGTGTCCATTCTGTCACATCTACATTTTCCACTACCTTTTCCTCGGCCACTGCTCCCATCTCAGGCATATCAGCCATCAAAGGCACATCGGATACAGCATCTTCATATGGATCAACGCTCTTGGCGTCGACCTCATTGATCAGTGCATAAATATCGTCTTCCGAGGGCAGAGGCACATCTTCCTTTTCTGGTCCTGTCACCACGATCACCCGATTACTTCCATCCTCGTTGATCCATTTATCCGCCAGGTGATTGACTTCATCCAATGTAATGGTCGGCAACAGAGCTTCCATAATCTGAAATCGCTGGGTTGGACTTAGTGCCGGACTCTCATTCAGATAGTGATAGACATAACTCATGGCCAGCGATCCGGATTGAAGCTTATCTTCTTCCTTGGCGGTGGTCTCGGCCTGACTTAGTATCTCAATACGTGTCCGATCCAATTCAGACGCAGTAAAACCATGCTCCAGAGCCCGCTTATTTTCGGTAAACACCGCTTCAAGCCCTTTTAAGACTTCACCTTCGCCCGTAGTCACATAGAGAGTATATGAATCCAGTTCGCCTACTTCCCTTCCATATCCGGCATATCCGTAGAGAAATGGTGGAGTGGCTGACTGTCGTAGTTCATTCAGACGATTATTCAGCATGGAGTTGTATAGACTTCTGACCAGTGACTCCCGGTAATCTTTAAAGTTTTTCACCTTCTCGTGATCATGTTTGTACATGACTCTTGCTGTAGTGTAGGTGGCTTCCTTGTCCTGCGTGATACTCACCAGGGTTTTATCGTGATCAGGAAAGCCATATCGCTCTCTTTCACGAGGGTTTGCAGGATTTTCCAATTTGGTAAATCGTTCGAGGATTTGCTGTTCGACTTCGTCTACATCGATATCACCCACAACTACCAGTGCCATAAGATCGGGCCGGTACCAGTCACGATAGAATCTTTTTAAGGCATCATATGGTGCATTATTTATAATCTCCCGGGTACCTATGGGAAGTCTGTCTGCATACTTGGACTCATGAAAAATGACAGGTAAGTACTCATTTCTCATACGCTCATTGGCACTGAGGCCGGATCGCAGCTCTGACTCTACTACTCCCCTTTCCTTATCGATTTCTTCATCTTCGAAGGTTACAGCGTGTGCCCAGTCCTCAAGTATGAGCATGCCTTTGTCGAAGATAGCCTGAGAGTCGGTACGTACCTGCAACATATAGACGGTCTCATCGAAGCTTGTATAGGCGTTGAGATCCGGGCCGAATCGGGTTCCTACACTCTGTAGATAGTCCACCAGCTCGCTCTTGTTGAAGTTAGCGGTGCCATTAAAGGCCATGTGTTCTACAAAGTGAGCAAGACCCAACTGGTCGTCATCTTCATTGATCGAGCCTGCAGCGACTGCCAGTCTTAGCTCTGCACGATTTTCGGGTTTTGAATTTTGCTGAATGTAGTACTTCATTCCATTAGGCAGCGATCCCATCTTGACACGCTGATCGATCGGTAATGGCTGCAGCATAGGATCAGATGGCGCCTGGTCAGTCATTTCCTTCTGTGGAGCGGCTGCTACATCTTCCATTTCAGCTCGCGGAGCCTCAATCATTTGGGGAGTTTCCTTTGGAGCTTCCATGGAACCCTCATCCACGGCGGTCCCTACTTTTGGCGTACAGGCTGCTACATATAGTACTGCCGCCAGAAGAGTGATTTTTAATGTATCTAGCATGGTTGGAATTTTAGATTTACTTAGTTAAAAAACGTAACATAGAATTATGTGGTCTTCGGCTCTGCCGAAGTTAAGGGATTCCCCCTTAAAGTATGTCTAACAATCGACGTGAGTCCTTGTGTTGCAGACGTTTGTCGTCATTTCCCTGTATAAAGTATGACTACCAGACCTTTAATAGCCTTTTGTTCCAAAATAATTGTCGGATGGAGAAGGCTCCAGCCTTTTACCCAATTATCGTTTGGGCATACCGCCCATGGCATCCCGAAATTTGCCTTTACTCATCATATGCATCATCTTACGCATCTGATCAAACTGCTTTATAAACATGTTGATCTCATGGATATTATGACCGCATCCCCGGGCAATTCTTCGCTTTCGGCTCATGTTGAGAAGTTCTGGTCTTGATCTTTCTTCCGGTGTCATAGACTGAATGATGGCTTCTACCTTATTAAATGCCTTGTCATCAATCTCAATATCCTTGGTCATCTTGCCCATCCCGGGGATCATGCCCAGCAATGATTTGATGTCCCCCATTTTCTTGATCTGCTTCAGCTGACTCTGGAAGTCATTGAAGTCAAACTTGTTTTTCTTTATCTTCTTTTCCAGCCGCTTGGCTTCCTTCTCATCAAACTGTTCCTGGGCCTTTTCAACGAATGAGACAATGTCACCCATTCCCAGGATTCGTTGCGCCATCCTGTCGGGATGGAACACGTCAAGAGTCTCAACCGTTTCTCCGCTACTGACAAACTTGATAGGCTTACCCACCGTGTATTTGACCGTGAGGGCCGCACCACCTCGTGTATCACCATCCATTTTGGTGAGTACCACCCCATCATAATTAATGACGTCATTAAAGGCTTTTGCGGTATTGACAGCATCCTGACCGGTCATTGCATCGACCACAAATAGTGTTTCGGTGGGGATGATGGTCTCTTTGATGTTCGAAATTTCGGTCATCATCACTTCGTCAATGGCGAGACGACCTGCGGTATCTACAATCACGACATCATGACTGTTTTGCTGTGCATGTACCAGTGCGTTGGTGGCAATCTCAACAGGATTTTTGTTTTCGATCTCTTTATAGACCTTTACTCCTATCTGATCACCCAGCACCTGTAGCTGATCAATGGCAGCAGGACGATATACATCACATGCCACTAAGAGAGGCCGGTGTTTCTTCTTACTTTTTAAGTAATTGGCAAGCTTCGCACTAAATGTTGTCTTACCCGATCCCTGCAAACCTGCCACCAGGATCACACCCGGGTTGCCTTTGACATTGATGCCGACAGACTGGCCCCCCATGAGCGCGATCAGCTCATCCATGACAATCTTTACCATCAGTTCTCCCGGCTTGACGGCCTTCAGCACATTTCGCTGTCCAAGGGCTTCTTCTTTGACCTTATCCGTAAACTCCTTGGCGATCTTATAATTCACATCGGCAGATACCAGGGCACGACGGATCTCCTTTATCGATTGGGCCACGTTTATTTCAGTGAGCTTGGCATCACCGGTAAGGCTCTTAAACGCGCCTTCTAATCTTTCATTTAAACTTTCAAACATCTAGTTCGTTTATTTTCTCCTAACGATTGAAAGGGTAAAAATAACAGTTAGGTTCATATTATGGTACTTCTCGTTTTGTGAGTCGTTAAAAAGTAATCTATCGAAAACAAGAAGTTATTAGTCGGTTGATTAGCATCGCTATATATTCAAAATTGTACCTTTGCGACGATTTTTTCAAATCTGGTAGTTGATTTTAGACAACAATGGATAAAAATACCATCATTGGGATTGTACTCATCTTCCTCCTGTTCCTGGTCTGGGTGAAGATAAATGCTCCGACGGAAGAGCAATTGGCGGAGATGCAGCGGGTTGAGGATTCAATCGCTTTGGCACAGCAGCAGAGCATGGACACACTCATGGTGTCCGAGGAGACCAACCAAGTTCCCACCATGAGCAATGGTCTGCAGGATTCATTAGACCAACTACTTAAGCAACGTGAATATGGTGTTTTTGCACCAGCGTTGGATGGAACATCATCGGAGCAAGTACTTGAAAACGAGAAGGTCCGGATTGTCTTCGATACCAAAGGGGGGCATATCAAGCAGGTAAAGCTCAAGC
>JAUILM010000514.1 GCA_030432855.1 Bacteroidia bacterium | reverse complement strand
CTGTAAGTACACTTTCTGAGTCGAGGACAATAGGTGAATGTGTCCCGTGTTCCTTATAGTAAGTCAGAAGCTCCGATTGACTCTTTATACCAATGTCCTGGTGTGTAGGGTCAGTGATTACTTTCGAAAAAGAAGTGATGATTCTTTCGGGATTACGAGTGAGAATCACATTGTGGTAATCTTTTGCAAAGGCAGGGTCAAGAATTCCTGCATGCGAGCCGATACTTTTTAAAAAAAGATGGGGGCGGGTAGATGCCTTCTCTGCAATCCACTGCTGTACACCTTCCAGATCTGTAGGCATGGATGACATGGTTTCATCCCTGCCCGGGTGTTCAAGACCGGTTCGTGCCAGATAGTATCCATAAAAGGGTTCATCGATGACCGCCATGTCAATTCTTTGGGCAAAACTGTACATCATGGCAGTGGAGATCGTCCGTGGACTGGAGATTAAATGAATGATCATACAAGTAATTATATTGTCAAACCATAAAAGTCCAGGCAGTTTTGCCCCATAATTCTGGATTGCTCACTTTTAGTAAATGAGCTCAGATAGGAGCGAAGAGTGGATATGACCTGCCCATACGAACCTGCCAATGTGCATACAGGCCAGTCGCTGCCGAACATACATCGATCGGGTCCGAAGGTTTCCATAGCTACGTCAATGTAGGGTCTGAGGTCATTCTCAGTCCAGTATTGCCAATGCGCTTCTGTGATCATCCCCGAGATCTTGCAATATAAATGTTCAAATTCCGCCAGTTCTTTCATGGATTTTTTCCACTTTAAAATTCGGCCATCCTGGATATTGGGTTTTGCAATGTGATCCAGTACCATCAGCTTCTCTGGCAGAGCCTGGATCATCTCTATGGCCTCCTCCATCTGATGCCAGAAGATGAGCACATCGTACCGGTAGTCCTCTTCGAGTATGGTAGTCACACCCTCAATGAAAGTCGGATCTGTCATAAAGCCTTTGGGCTCCGATTGAGTTATGTGTCGAAAACCCACTAGTGAAGCTGAGTCCTGGTATGATTCCAGTGATGATTGCAGGGATGACGACTTAAGGTCGATCCAACCAACCACACCAGCTACAAAATCGTTCTTATTGGCTTGTTCGAGAAGAAAGTCAGTTTCATTCAGGGATTGGTCAGCCTGAACAGCTACGGTAGCATCAACATTGTATTGATCAATAATTGGCTTCAGATCAGCAGGCAGGAAATCCTTTCGAATTGCTTCCATCTTACCCGGTTCCATCCAGGCATCTCTTACAGGATCAAATTTCCAAAAATGCTGATGTGAATCGACTACTTTCATATCTAGGAGTTTTACAAACTAATCCCTCTTTTCCAAGGAATAAAATCATCTTGACCGAGTCTTTCGGCTGCGGGTATCTGATCACCATTGGCGACCTCAATGAGGAGGTTGAGTAGTTCTTCGCCCTTTTTAGCAATAGTAGACTCACCACTAATGATCGTACCTGCATTAATATCGATGATATCACCCATTCGCTTCGCCAGCGCATTGTTAGTTGACATTTTTACAGTGGGTGTTATAATATTACCTGTAGGTGTACCTAATCCCGTTGTGAACACGATCAGATTAGATCCTGCTCCGGCGAGTCCCGTCGTAGATTCTACATCTCCCCCTGGAGTATTTAAGAGGTTGAGCCCTTTTTGTCGTGTTACTTCTCCATAGTCCAACACCTCAGTGATAGGTGAGCTACCTCCTTTCTTAGAGGCGCCCAGTGACTTGATTGCATCAGTGATCAGCCCATCTTTTATATTACCCGGCGACGGATTGGCTTCGAAACCGGATCCATCAGCTTTGGCGCGAGCACTGTATCGTCCCATAAGGTCCAGGAATCGGTCGGCGGTCTTCTGATCGACACATCGATTGATAATATCCTGTTCAGCACCATTGAGTTCGGGAAACTCGGCAAGGATGGCGGTGCCACCCAGGGCTACCAGAAGGTCAGCACAATGCCCCAGGGCAGGATTTGCTGAGAGGCCGGAAAATCCATCCGAACCTCCGCATTCGAGTCCCAGGGTGAGTTTTGCGAGTGGGGCAGGTTTCCTTGCAATTTTATTGATCTGTACCAGTCCTTCAAAAGTCTTTCGTACGATATCTTCTATGAAGTCACGCTCAGAGCGGCTTTGTTGTTGTTCAAAGTAGTAGACCGGTTTTTCGTGCTCGGATTGAAGCTCCGCCAGATGCTCCTTGAGGATACTGATCTGGGCGTTTTGACAGCCCAGACTCAAAATCGTTGCTCCACCTACATTAGGATGTGCAATATAGCTAGCAAGGAGTTTGCATAGTACATCGGCATCCTGACGGGTACAGCCACAGCCTCCGTCGTGAAGTAAAAATTTAATACCGTCTATATTATCGAAGACTCTTCGATTGCCTTCGAGACCGTGGGTTGAATCAATAGTAATGTTTGAAAAATCCTCAATCCCAGTCTTAGCTGCATCGATAAGCGAAGATATATCGACTCGTTGATCCTGATGTTTGTGATATCCCAGGGGTTTCAGAAACGTTTCCTGTAGGACTTTTAAATTTCTGTTTTCACAGAAAACCAGCGGGATGAAAAGCCAGTGATTACGAGTACCCACATCTCCGTTCTTTCGATGATATCCGTTGAATGTTCGTTCACTGAAGCTGGTGACATCCGGGGCAGACCATACGTAGGGTTCTACCTTATCCCTGGTACTAGCCACAGCATGCTTCGTATTGGAGGTAGTAATTCGCATACCCTGAAAAATCGGGCTGGACGCAATACCCACCACGGTGCCATACATGATAACATGACCTCCTTCCGGAATATCATCTGTTGCTACCTTATGTTTCGCAGCAATAGCTTCAACTGATTTCACAGATTTTCCCTCCCATTGCAAGGATGTATCCGGAGCAATGTCTTCTAGCGCTACCCAGACATTATCATCCGGATGAATTTTCAATACCTTTGGCATTCTACTCTTGATTTTTTGCCTGTCCAGGAGATTCTCTGAGTTTTGAATCCATCCTGCCACAGGTTAAGTTGCAAACGAATCTAGTAAAAAAGTGTTCCGGAACTGGATTTCGTGTCAGAATTATAGTAATTTAAAAGGAAGAATGTTTAGGCTATTATAAAGATGTTATAAGGTAATTTAATAGCCTTGAAACCTAACTTAGTTTTCTTGCAGTTCTTTCTTCAGAGCTGCTAGTCAGACTCACCAGATTAGAAAGACCATTGATCTCCCAGTGGTCTTTCTTGTTGGTTTGGTGGACTTGATCTTCTATCATTTCGATCAGGTCCAATGTATTGTCATTTTAACATACTTCACAGCATATTTTGTAAGTTTAAATGACAGACAGCCCCTCTTTAAAACCGATCGTTTTCTAAAAAAGACAGATTCAAGATGAGTATTGAACAACAGAAAGTAATTAGGGGAGGTGCATTCCTGATTGAAGATACGGACCCTCAGTCCATTTATGTGCCAGAAGACATTACTGAAGAGCAGGCCATGATTAGAGACATGACCCGTGATTTTGTCGATTCACATGTGAGAGCTAAGGGAGGGAAACTGGAAGAACAGGTAGGATTGATGGAGATGGCGGGTGAGTTAGGTCTTCTCGGAGCACATTTGCCCGAGGAATATGGCGGTATGAACCTGGATACGAACACCACCACCATGATAGGTGAGGAGTTAGGTCGGGGAGGTACTTCCTTTAACACTACCTTTGCAGCCCATACGGGCATAGGAACACTACCCATACTTTATTTTGGCACCGACGAACAAAAAGAAAAATATATTCCTCTCCTGGCATCCGGTCAATGGAAAGCAGCTTACTGCTTGACTGAACCCGGTAGTGGTTCTGATGCCCTGGCAGCAAAGTCCCGCGCTGATCTGACTCCAGATGGCAAACACTATTTGATTAATGGTCAGAAAATGTGGATTTCCAACGCCGGGTTTGCGGATCTTTTCATAGTGTTTGCTCAAATAGATGGAGATAAGTTTACGGGATTTATTGTAGAAGCAACCAATCCAGGCATAACGCTGGGTGCAGAGGAAGTGAAATTAGGGATAAAGGGCTCTTCCACCCGTCAGGTGTTTTTTGAAAATGCAAAAGTACCTGTAGAAAGTGTATTAGGAGAAATCGGTAAGGGGCATTTGATTGCCTTCAATACATTAAATATAGGTCGATTTAAGTTGGGCAACATCACTGTAGGTGGATGTAAGATGGCCACTCAAACCAGTGTCCAATATGCCAATGAGCGTGTCCAATTCAAGCAACCGATCAGTAGTTTCGGAGCGATTCAATCCAAGATTGCCGATCAGGCGATTCATTCTTATGTGATTGAGAGTGCTGTTTACCGGGTATCCGATCTCCTTCAGGATCAAAAAGAAGCGCTGGTCGCATCAGGAGAGTCACTCGAACAGGCGATGCTAAAATCCGCCGAGGAATATGCCATCGAATGCGCTTGTCTCAAAGTTGCAGGGTCCGAATTTCTGGATAAGGTGATCGATGAGATGCTGCAAATCCATGGGGGATATGGTTATTCGGAAGAATATCCCGCGGCTGAGGCATATCGTGATCAGCGTATCAATAGAATATATGAAGGCACCAATGAGATCAATCGAATGCTCATGGTTAATATGCTCTTAAAGCGAGCCATGAAGGGCTACATAGATATGGTGGGTCCTGCATGGGAAGTGCAGAAGGAACTAACACGTATGCCTGATATGTCTTCTCCTGAAGGTACCTTCGGTCAGGAAGTGAAAGCCCTGGCAAATTTTAAGAAGTTGACACTCATGGTCTTGGGAGCCGCTGCTAAAATGCAAATGGATGGAAAGCTC
>JAUILM010000513.1 GCA_030432855.1 Bacteroidia bacterium | reverse complement strand
TCTTTCTCGCAAAGGCGGTAGAGTAGAGTACCGAGCCCGGTAAAACTGAGCTCCGTACCCCCTCGTCAAACCGTACGTGCGGTTTTCCCGCATACGGCTTTCCTACTACTTTCGCCTATCGGCATTCACAGGTCGAGTCCCAGAGTTGTGGTAAGGAACTATCAGCCCATATTCACGAGTGAGTAGTTCATACGCTTGTTGACCATACAGCTTAGATCTCCGTTGACTCTTACGGTTATAATATCGATTGAGTCGATACCGGAGGTAATTATCCAGTTTCCTAAACGCCACCTGGGTATAGCTGACTTTATCGATCTTATAATAGTTCATCCATCCTCTTATGATTGGATTAAGTTCGGATGGTATACAGTCGGCCGGATAGTGCCCGATCAACTTGAGCTTAGCATTGATACTTTGGCGTACCTTCTTCTGTGATTTAGCCTTTGGAAATATATTCCAAAAGCGGTTCTTCCTGTTGAAGATACTCCTGTCATACCGGATGGTGAAGCCTAGAAAGTCAAACGACTCTTCTCGGGCATTCACCTTTTTACTCTTCTCGTCGTTGATGGTTAATCCCATTCTGCTTATGTATCGGTGCAACCTTTCCAGAGACTCCTGCCCAATATGCCGAGACATCAGTATGAAGTCATCTGCATATCTTATCATCTTGATCCCTTGCTTGGCATAATAGCCGCCAACCTTATTTACTATCCTGTCTAGCAGGTTCAAATAAATATTGGCTAACAGAGGTGATATCACGCCTCCCTGTGGTGTACCTTTCTTATGTCGCTTACCTCCTGTGTACCTACCATCCTCCTCAGCTATCGGCGCTTGCAGCCATAGCTTGATGATATGTAGAATCCTAGGGTCGGTAATACGCTCCTTTAGGGCCACCTCCAGTTTGTCATGTGGTATCGTATCAAAATATTTACTCAGGTCCGCATCATATATTTCATGCATCCCTTTTTGCAGGTTCTCCTTAATCTGTCTCACCGCATCTGCAGCAGATCGCTTCGGCCGATACCCATGCGATATCTCCTCGAAATCTGCCTCCCATATGGGCTCTATAACCAGCCGACAGGCCTGCTGAGCTACCCTGTCTTTGATCGTCGGTATGCCCAAGGGTCGCTTCCCTCCATTCTCCTTCTCTATCCACACACGCCTTACCGGTAATGGTTTATATGTCCGGGTCCGTAGTTCTTCCCCGAGTTCCTCAAGGAATCTTGATACCCCATATTCCTCCACATCCTTAAAGGTCATGCCATCTATCCCTGGCCCACTGTTGTTGGCTCTACACCTCTTATAGGCTTGCTCCATTATGTAGCCCAGTGATAACTTATCATACAGTACATAGAACTTATACTCCTTCTCCTGCTTGGCTTTTTGGTATAGCTTCAGTTGAAATAATCGCAACCTTTCCAACGTGGTCATCTCCTTACGCTTCTTCTGCATTAGGCGGTCGATCTCATCTTGAACCCTCTGTTGACTACTTCTATTCATCAATTCTGTTTTGCCATTATTATCTGAACCTTCCTGTAGTAGTAATGCCCCTTCGCTACTATCGGGTTATGTTGTCCCAATGATCATCACTACTATGGGCATCTCCGACTCCCTCATCATTCCTGGTCTCGAAACATGTTAGGGCCTCCCGTGTTCATGCGCAACCCTCATCATACATGCCATCCCATCCTACTCCGTGCAGCTATACCGGTGCTAATTGCCGTTACTTCCCGGTATATATCAGATTTCACCATCTCTGGAAGGTTGATCACTGCAAATTTGCGTAGCGAAGCCTAACTGGGTTCATTTCCATTACGGCCTATATGATCGCTCACCATGAACTCAGCATGTGTCGTTTCCTTCACATACCTCATGGCTGCTTTAAGGCGAACGACAAATTTCCTTATGTAGTCCTTTCATACTACTGGGTTTCTTATTATATAATTAAACGCACGCTTTCACGGCGTACCAGAGGCCGCAGAGCTCGCAGAGTATACCCAAGAGATTTTCTCAGTGTCCTCGAACACACCACACTCAAGTCTCTCCAATACTCTTGGTGGTTAAAACATGAACCAGACAAAACACCAAATCAATAACTTCCAGCATCTCTACTTTATGATATCCAATATGAATACTAATTATCAAAATAGTTGGTTCAAGCTATTGAAGGTCATGCTCGTTGTCTCTTGCATGTTCTCCTCCAGTGTCTTACTGGGTCAGGCCGACACCATACCGCCAAGATTTGGACCTGATAACCATTATTTGGACTTTATTTCCCACACTGTTATATATCCTCGCGGAGCCGCCATAAAGGGACTCCAGGGTCGAGTTGATTTCATCCTGCAAATAGACTCGACGGGTTGTTTCCATTCGATCGATATCATTGAATCTCCCCACAAACTTCTCAGCGAGGCATTAATTGCTGCTGCATCAAAAACTAATTGCAATTGGATTCCTGCCAGTATCGATGGAAAGGCAACCCATTCGTCCTTAGAATCAAGCTTCTCCTTCCATTTAAGGTAAGGCTTTGGTAGGCGATACTTCCCGGTTCTACAGGCTCTTATCTTTATCATGCTCACTAGATTTCCATATCTTACTTTCAAGACTAGAACCCGATCTATTATTTGTGCAAAAGACAAATATGAATAACTACATAGATGGCTTTATTTTTCCGATTCCGAAAATGCATATAGATGCATACAAGAAGGTGGCGGAAAAAGTAGCGCAAATTTGGAAGGAGTACGGTGCAACTGCCTACTGCGAGTTCGTTGGTGACGATCTGTCAATGGAAGGCACAAGATCTTTTGTAGAAGTGCTGGAGACAAAGGAAGATGAAGAGATTGTGTTTGGATGGGTTGTTTTTCCCTCCAAAGAAATACGTGATCTTGCCAACCATAAAGTGCCTAATGACCCAAGAATGTCTGCATTGGTTGGTCCTTTAGTGCAACCGGACAAGTTGATTTTCGATGCAAGTAGAATGGTTTATGGAGGATTTAAACCTCTGGTACAATCAAATGAGTAGACTTCCTAACTCAATTAAGAACACTGCTGACTTAATAGTTACTAAAAGGTAATCTACTACCTTTATTGCCATAGATCAAACAACTAATGGATGCTTAAGAATAAGCGCGTGAACGACCGAACACTATGACGGAAAAAGAAAAAATGCTTGCTGGTGATTTCTATGACTCAAGAGATCCTGAACTGCTTACATTATACCATACTGCAAGAAAGCTATTATTGGAGTACAACAATCTGGACTCCAGACTAACCGGAGAGCGTGAACGAATATTAAATGAATTATTTGAGTATAGGGGATCGGGAGTATGGGTCGAGACTCCATTTTTCTGCGATTATGGAAAAAACATATCTATTGGAAAGAACACTTTTGTCAATACCAATTGTATGTTTCTCGACAATAACAAAATCATCATTGGAGAAAATGGGTTGATTGCACCATATGTGCAAATATATACTGCCTCACATCCACTAAAAGCTTCAGAACGAATCATTACAAACGGGAGCGACACCCGCTATCTAACCTCTGCAAAACCGGTGACTATCGGTAACAATGTTTGGATCGGTGGCAATTCGATTATTTTTCCCGGCGTGGTGATTGGAGATAATGTGACGATTGGAGCGGGTAGTGTGGTGACCAAAGACATTCCCAGTGATGTACTGGCCTTAGGAAACCCCTGCAAGGTTGTAAAGACGCTTTAATCTAATGAAGGGATTGGCTCGATTTCCCTGGGAGGCCGGGCGACCCACGGTACTTATTAGCTAACTATGGTTCGTAAATCTCCTTTCGTCTATCTTTTTTAAATTACATCATGCAGAATAATCAAAGCATAGTCTTCATCGGAGCTACTGGTGCCGTAGGCTCGATCACTTTACATCAGTTATTGTCGGATGAGAACACTTCCCGCATCTTAACATTAGGCAGACGGACCATCGAAATAGAGGAGACTTCTAAAATACTACATCAGGCAGTCATTGATATCCATGATCCTACCAGCTATGCAGATCTAATTGTTGACTACGATATCGCCATTTGCACCCTGGGGGTGGGTGAACCGTCAAAAATATCGAAGGCCGATTTTATTGCGATTGATAAAACCGCTGTCTTGCACTTTGCCAAAATTTGCAGGGAAAAGGGAGTTAGACATTTTCATTTATTATCATCTGTTGGCACCAGCAGCACCTCCAAAAATTATTACTTAAGAACCAAAGGTGAGCTCCACGAAGAACTTATTAAGCTGAATTTTGACAGTCTCAGTATTTACCAACCATCTATGATTCTAACTCCACAAAACAGGTATGGATGGACTCAGGCTATTTTCCTAAAAGTATGGCCAAAGCTGGATTTTATTTTCCAAAAGGGATGGCGAAAATATAGAGGCATCAAGGTAGATATGCTGGGTAAAGCCATTGCAAACAATGTTTCACTGGAACAGCAGGGTATCGAATATTTACAATACGACGACTTTCTCAGACTACAGTCATAGGACGTAATTATCATATTTCACCGACGTCCTTTAGATCATTTCTGGCGGACTTCGCCTTAGCTACTACTGCCAAAGATGACGGTCTTACACCAAGCCTTCAGACCACGGACAGTGACCTCCGCTAGAGATTCAAATTTCTAAGGTGCCCTCGAACACGCAACACTCAAGTGCCCTTCCTGGTCATCGGTCAGTTATTAACATCTCAATGTTAATTCACAAAAGAAAAGAAGCAAAAAGAAAAGTTATATATGATGATAATTACTATATATTGATTTCCTGGTCTTTGTTAATCTAAAGGGACTTAGTGGTTAAAGAGACAAAACAAAAAATCC
>JAUILM010000512.1 GCA_030432855.1 Bacteroidia bacterium | reverse complement strand
CGGCAAATCATCGCTGTAAACGCCGAAAGTCATCTTGTCCGGATTCTTCTCCAGCTTGTCTATAACATTGAAAAGCGTAGACGTTCGTCCCGCAAACGGTATGCCTGTATCTACCTGAATATCAGATGTTTGCATTTCTACTAATGAGCTCAGGACCAACAAATTCTCATTAATATAGATTTTGTACATTTGTCAGAATTTTTTTGAAAGCATCTATGAAGGATCACACCCAAAAAGTAGCCGAGCTACTTCTGCAAATAAAGGCAATAAAGCTCAACGCAAAAAATCCTTTTACATGGGCATCAGGAATAAAATCACCCATCTATTGTGACAATAGACTTTCACTCTCTTTCCCCTTTGTCAGAAACCAAATAAAACATGCCCTTGTAGAGAAATCGAGGTCATTCGGGGCATTCGATGTAGTGGCTGGAGTAGCTACCGCCGGTATCCCACATGGGGCACTTCTGGCCGATGCACTGGGGCTACCTTTCATATATATACGGGGATCCGCTAAAGGCCACGGACGAAAGAACCGTATTGAAGGGCAAGTCAAAAGTGGTCAGAAAGCACTTGTAGTTGAAGATTTAATCAGTACAGCTGGTAGCAGTCTCGACGCCATCTCTGCACTGGAAGAAGATGGCGTAGAAATTGCAGGATTACTAGCCATATTCACCTATGGATTCGACCTGGCTGAAGAACGGTTGAATAAACGAGGAATAAAAACAGAAACACTAACCGACTATATCACACTCCTTTCCGTAGCTGAAGAAATGCATTATATCGATCAAAAAGATCAGGAAATACTAGCTACATGGCGAGAGGCCCCTTCCTCTTGGCATCCCAAATAGTTTTGACATTATGGCAATAATAACTAAGAAGTCTGAGGCCTTCTTGCAATCGTATCTTAACACTGCTTCTCCTACGGGATTTGAGGCTGAGGGCCAGAAATTATGGGTTGATTATATCAAACCCTTTGTTGATGAATGGGAACTGGATAGCTATGGCACCGCATATGCTATCGTCAATCCGGGTAAGAAGAAGAAAGTAGTCATCGAAGCCCATGCTGACGAAATATCCTGGTTTGTCAACCACATTACCAAGGATGGATTTATTCATGTGATCCGTAATGGTGGATCTGATCATCAAATCGCACCATCAAAACGGGTGAACATCCACACCAAGAAAGGTATCGTCCGGTGTGTATTTGGCTGGCCGGCTATCCATACACGACACGGTAAAAACAATAATCTTGCACCGGCCATTGATAACATCTTTATCGACGTAGGAGCGAAAGACAATAAAGAAGTAGAAGAAATGGGCGTGCATGTAGGCTGTGTGATCACCTATGGCTCTGAGTTCGAGATTCTCAATAAAAACTTCTATCTGGGACGGGCGCTCGACAACCGATTGGGAGGATTTGCCATAGCCGAAGTGGCACGACTGCTACATAGCCGAAAAAAGAAATTGCCTTTCAGCCTCTATGTGGTTAATGCAGTACAGGAAGAAGTCGGTCTTCGGGGTGCTCAGATGGTGGCTCATGCGATCAAACCCGATGTGGCTATTGTGACAGATGTGACGCACGACACCAAGACACCTATGATCAACGTGAAAAAACACGGTGAAACCAAGTGTGGAGACGGGCCATCTATCACCTATGCACCGGCGGTACACAATTTGGTGCGTGAGCTAATTATTGAAACAGCAGAATCAAAAAAGATCCCTTTTCAACGAGCAGCTTCGTCACGGAGTACCGGGACAGATACAGATGCTTTTGCCTATTCTAATGCAGGTGTGCCCTCGGCGTTAATATCACTGCCATTGCGATACATGCATACCACGGTAGAGATGGCGCACAAAGATGATGTGGAAAATCTGATCAAGCTGATCTACGAAACGCTCCTCAATATTAAGGCCAGAGATTCCTACAAGTACTTTTAGCCTCTGGCAAATACGAGTATTCTTAATTATTTAACGCAGGGGTAATTTCCAAGGGAAATTGCGTTTTTTCACAAATCCCATTTTCAATGCGTACCACCTCAACGACAAAGTTGCCGGTTTGATCTCCAGCAGTAAATGCAAAGCTATATTTACCATTGTCAGTGATAGCAAACGGATCCCAAAATAATCGGGGATTCATAGAGGGAATATCACCATTTTGCAGGGGACGTACCGGAGTGACAACCGGCTCCTGAATGCCATACATCGATAATCCGGGCAATTTTATTTCATCCGGTAGAGCAAATTGGCGATCCATCATTTCTACCACAACAAGACCACCTGATCCTATCAGATTAAGTTGCGTCAATGTCTCTCTCTTATTGTAAATATGTACAGCCTTTACATCTCCCAGCGGTAATTCTCCCAAATAATTGTAGTCCTGTGTATAATAGTCATTGACTTTAAATACGGGATCCGTCGGATAATAATTTCGAATGTTATCTTTTTCATACAGCATTTTCACCTCAAACCCATCTCGTTTTTTACGGTATTTAAGCGGTGTGACCGTCTCACGAAATACATCGGCAAAAATACCGGTAAGGGCCAAATCCTGCACGTCGACGCTAAAGTCCGGAGCCAGTGAAAATAACTCAACCCTTTTGTCAGGTGCTTCCTCCATAACTTCCAGGTGGTCAAATAAACCGTTGATGAGTTTCCGCTGCTGGTATTGTTGACGACGATCTTCAAGCCGGAGATCGACATCATAGGAAAAATCACCCACCGGACTACTCACCTGATCAACGACGCTGACCTCTACTGGTCTTGAAAGAAAGTCAAAGAACTGCACAAATGCATCGCCGTAAAAGGGTGCCAACCCCATGGCAAATGGGCCCTCAGGAACAATACATTTTGCAAACTGCAATGCTTCATTGGAAGCTCCAAAAAAGAAATTATCGTTGTATCGGGCCCGACCCTCTACCTTACGAATACCAGTCACGGGAATAATCTGTAAATATCTATTATCCACTTCTGGGAGTGTTAGCGCTCGAATATTGGAGGCCAATTCCTGCCCACCGATTTCTTCACGAACACTCACGGAGATCAGCTCCTCTGAATTTGGATTCACTATTTCAACATCTACCTGCACCTCATCTCCCGGGTGCAGCTGATTTCGACTAAGAGTGATACGAGCCGAGCCCTCCCTGACATACTGAGAGGCTTCCTGCCAGGCAAAAATAGAGTCTGCTGGCACACCATCATTAAATATCGACAATGGAGTATTAATAATTTCGACTGCTATGCCTGAGGGTCTAAATAGGCGTGCCTTAAAGACAAAAACACCCGACGGGACATCAAAGGGTATTTTGATATGACCGAAGACCTGCCCTCTTTCTGACAAATGAAAATGTTCTTGAATCAAGTCCACACTACTTTCCAACGAGATTTGCACCATGCAGGATTCAAGCGTAACATCTTCAAGTGAAAGTGTGTAGAGGATGTGTTCTCCCGAAAAATAATAGGGCTTATCAAAATGTACAAAACTCGTTTGTGCACTACATAACGCAAAAAAGAACACAACAAGCCAGCTCGATAAAAAATATTTCTTCATGGTTTTATTTTCGGATGGTCCTTCCAATTTCTTCCATTTACAAAAGCTCAAAATTGAATGTCAATGCTGGAAAAGCACTTCCAAGTATCGCAAGTCGTTTGATCTCCGGCTGTCCTAATCCGGATTGTTGTAAAAAGACAGAAAATGCATTTTTTCGGGCATATACATTATATACCGATAAAGTCCAACTGGTTTTAAATCGCTTACTTTTGCGCAATCCCTGACCCAATGTATAGGCAATATCAAGACGATGATAATCCGGAATTCTGAACGCATTTCGATCCGAATAATTTAATACTGCAAATTGATCTTCCAGAAAATGTCGATCCACGGGTATAGTGATCGGCCTACCTGAACTAAAGCTAAAATTGAAAGAAAATTGATGCCTCTTGTTCACCTGAATATTCGTGACGATCGAGAGGTCATGCGGTTTATTAAAATTAGCGGGATACCAGGAGCCATTATTAATTTCATCAATTTTTCGCTCCGTCCGGCTGTATGTGTAGTTGATCCATCCGTTGACGGTTCCGACCTGTCTTCTTATACTCAATTCCAGACCATATGCCCGACCCGTTCCATTTACTAGTTCTGTTTCCAAATGATCGTTCACGATTAGATCTGCGAAATCACGGTAATCAAATAGTTGATCGATATGTCGGTAAAAAACTTCACCCGAGGTAATCCAAAGGTTCTGGTCAAAGTTTTTAAATAGCCCCAGTGAAAAATTATGAGATCGGGTGCTGGGAATGTATTGATTGGTCAGCTGCCAAATACTGGTGGGTGTCGGTGTCTCATTATTGGATATCTGATTGATGTATTGAGTGGTCCGGGCATACCCAAATTTCATAGAAGTGGACTCATCAATGCGATACCGACTGGAGAAGCGCGGTTCAATGTTGCTTTCCTGATGGATGGTCCCATCTTCTTCCACCAGATCCAGGATACCTGTCTCCGTAGGATTGGATGGGTCTTCATAGCTGTAATATTGTGTAGGGCCCAAAAACCGAAAATTGGTGAAGCGAAGACCACCACTCACTGACCAACGGGGATTTAGCTCAACGGAGAGATTCGCATATAAAGCACCTTCAATTCCATCTTGTTCCTCCACCGTCCGGGGTATGATCGTCGATTCTGACGAAGACGTAGTCAGACTTCCCGGTTCAAGATTGTAAAGTATCACGGAGGCACCCACATCTGCTGACAAGGCCCCCTGTTCTATGTTGACGTTTTCTTTAATTTTTAAATAGTCATTGGCAATATCCAGTGTCGACATATCCGTTCCTGCCAAATCCAGC
>JAUILM010000511.1 GCA_030432855.1 Bacteroidia bacterium | reverse complement strand
TGATGCAGTGTCTTAATAATGGTATCCAATCCATCCTTGTGGAAAACCGAGATCAGCGCGGTTTTGATCTTTTTATCCTTCATGTCAGTTGTAGTGTAAGTAAAACGATGTGCAAAGGTAGCAATTGACGTTCAAAAGAATGATACATCAATCACAGTCTATCCAATTTTAAATCTAGTGACTTATTTGTCTATCGATAGTTGATCGCCTGCTGAAACAGAAGGTCCCTGGCGAGGTTTACGTAAATCAAGAATATTACCCATGGCGTAACAAACTCTGCAACGAGGTTCATATTTATCCTTTTCACCCAGTACTACCTGATCACCTTCATTTGAAAGTCTGTACGAATGAGTCGCCAGATTTCCACAATGTGTACAAATAGCATGAACTTTGGTGATGTATTCAGCCACCGCCAGTAAATCAGGCATAGGTCCAAAGGGCTGACCTTTGAAATCCATATCAAGTCCTGCAGCAATCACCCTGATTCCCTTTAGTGCTAGCTCCTGACAGACTTCTGGCAATCGCTCATCAAAAAATTGAGCCTCATCAATACCCACCACTTCTACCTCTTCTGCCAGTGACAGCAATTCAGAGGCTTTGCTTACTGCGATGGAAGTAATATAGTTTTCATCATGAGACATTACGCGATCAAGTCCATATCTAATATCACGAGATGGTTTGTAAACAACCACCTCCTGATTGGCAATACGAGCTCTTCGAAGTCTTCTGATGAGTTCTTCTGTCTTTCCAGAAAACATCGAACCGCAGATGACTTCAATCCATCCACTACGCTGTCCTTTAAAATGTGGCTCCAGAAACATGAACTATTAATATTCGATTTTCATTTAATGGGTAAGTGATGTTAACGAGGAGGCGAAAATGTTAAAATTCTCATCTAAATATAGCATAAGGCCAAGAATAAAGACGTTAACAACAAAACGATGGTAATGAATCAACAAAAAATCGAATCTCTACTTAAAAAGATACAGACGATACTGACAGATCCGACAGAACTTTCCAAACTGGAAAAAGACCTGGTGAAAGATTATTTGAGAAAACTATATGATATAGTGGATGGAAGTGGACCCACAGAGCAATTGCCATCGCCACCTAAACAATCCAGTATCAACCCGATAGCTGGTAATCTGCCCAGTCTTAAGCATGTGGAGCAGCACATTTCTCCACCGAAAGTTGAAGTGCCTCAGGAAAAAGTGAATCCATCCGAGGTCAAATCGGAGAAAACCAAGGCTTCTCAGCCCATCAATCCTACGAACCCACCCAAGGTAGAATTACCCGTCGAAGAAAAACCAGATCCTGTAAGGCCAACGATAGTTATGGAGGAAGAGAAAGTAGAGGAAGCACCAGCAGAAGTACAACCTCCAACTGTACCCCTACGTGAAGAGGAAAAGACATGGGAAGATGCACAAATGGCCAGCGTCAAAGATCAACCCGTTTCTGAATACACCCCAGCCAGAAGTCCTCTCGAGCAAAAACCTAATGGTTTGTCGGAATCACAAGAAAGAAGTCGTACAACACGAATCGAAAGAGAAGTACCGGAAGTCTTCCGAATGGAAGAGCGTATAAGCTCGAAATACAATACCTTATTTCAACAGCAACAAAGTAATGAGCTCTCAGATCGCCTGAGTCGCTCTCCCATCGAGAATCTCCAAAGAGCACTCAGCATAAACGATAGGCTTTTGACGGTAAATCAGCTCTTTAACGGCAATCACGAAGCCTTTAATGAAACGATAGACATTCTCAACAGCAAGTATAGTTTTGGAGAGGCGAAGTCTTACCTGGTCCGATATGTGATCGATAAGTATGAATGGTTGGACGAAGAAAAGGTAGATCAGGCACGTGACTTTATTAAATTGGTAGAAAGAAGGTTTCTATAGATGAATACAGTCCGGTCCAATAAATTCTATACCAGTATAAAGTTTCCCGTACTTGTACTTGCCGTATTATGGGCTATTCAGGTAGTACAAATGCTGGGAATTCGTATGGCTGCCCTGGGTGTGTATCCACGGCATCCTGCAGGAATAAAGGGAATTTTCCTGTCCCCATTCATTCACAGTCAGGATGTCATGCACCTCATCAATAACTCGGTGCCTTTGTTTGTCAGTATGGCGGTGATTCTCTTCTTTTTCAGAAGGGTGGCATTCAAAGCATTCTTCGTGATCTGGATTCTTACTGGTGCTGGTGTTTGGTTATTTGGCCGTCCCGTATTACATATTGGAGCAAGTGGCGTAGTTTACGGGTTGGTTGCTTTCATTTTCTGGAACGGCATCTTTAGGCGAAACATGAAATCAATCGTGCTTGCCTTAATCATCATGATGCTATATAGCGGCATGTTGCTGGGTATTTTACCAAATCAACCCGGTATTTCGTGGGAGAGTCATTTGATCGGTGGCGTAGCAGGTATTATTACTTCCTACCTGTTCAGACATCAGATAGAACAGGATGAAGTCCAACCCGAAGTGTTGTATGATGATGAAGATTCAGACTTTTTTCTCGAGCGAGACACTTTTGAAAAAACCAAAGTAGAACGCAGGGCTTCAGATAGTGGAAGTTGGTTTTCTGACAGCACCTTTTAGTGCTATTCTCCCCGGATAGATTGAGCTGCCGCCCGCACACTTCCCTTTGCTAGAAGTATTTCATTGGCTTCTTCATAGGCCATATCAAATTGGTGCATTAGCATTCTGGTCCCTCTGTCAATCAGCTTGGCATTAGAAAGTGCCATGTCCACCATACGGTTGTCCTCTACTCTGCCCAATCGGATCATTAGACTGGTGCTAATCATATTGAGCACCAGCTTCTGGGCTGTCCCTGATTTCATGCGGGTACTACCAGTGACAAACTCTGGTCCGACTACCACCACGATAGGATAATCAGCCACTTCGGTCACTGGAGCACCTGGATTGCAGGTGAGACATCCCGTAGCGACACCTTCTTCCTGCAGTTGTCTCAAACCATTCACGACATAGGGGGTCGTACCTGAGGAGGCAATACCCAAAACGATATCCCCCTGATGAATGTCATAAGCATCCAGGTCGATTTTTGCTTGATTAATATCATCCTCTGCGTCCTCGACACTGACCCGGAGGGCTCGATCACCACCAGCGATCAGCCCAATGACCCAATCGGCTGGCACACCATAAGTGGGTGGGCACTCTGAAGCATCCAGTACTCCCAATCTGCCACTTGTGCCTGCTCCTATGTAGAACAGCCGGCCTCCATTTCTGACTTTCTCAACCGTTGCCTCAACAAAGGCCTCAATCTCAGGAATGGCATCTGCAACGGCAGTAGGTACTGTACGATCTTCAGCATTTATCGCTGTAAGGATTTCATGAACCGACATCTTTTCCAGATGCCGATGATTGGAAGGTGATTCAGTTATTTTTTTGAAAGTCATCTCTGTTTTATGCTTTTATCGCATGACGAGAAAGTAAATCCTGACTAATGGTGTCTTTTTTTGATAACAACCACATGCCCAGGAAAGTAATCAATCCATTAAGTATTAAAATCTCGAAGCCGAAGGTATAACCCCATAGTAACTTCTCTGAATTCACATCTATGATATATGAGATCACGGGTGAAAGTATACAAACAAGAGGTATCCAGCGATCCTGCACGGACCGACTTATAAAAAATCCAAAGGAATACAACCCAAGTAAAGGTCCATAGGTATAGCCCGCCATGGTAAAAAGGGCTGAAATGACAGACTGATCATTGATATACCAGAAAATCATAATCAGGACAAAAAGTAGCGCGGACACTGCCAGATGCACTATCAGACGGATCCTTTTTTTAGCTGCTTCGGATTTATCGGATTTCTCAAAGCCCAGAAAGTCGATGCAAACCGATGTAGTGAGTGCTGTTAGTGCCGAGTCCGCACTGGAATAAGCGGCCGCTATTAGACCGATAAGAAATACGATACCAATAGCAGGTGAAAGATGTCCTATGGCAATGGTGGGATAAAGCAAATCACTGGCAGGTTTTTCCACCCCTCCTGCCATTCTGGTAGGCATATCGATGCCATTGGTACTGGCATACAGAAAAAGAAGACCTCCCAACGTGAGGAAGAGAAGATTGGCAAAAACCAGGACTCCACTCAAGGTCATCATATTTTTTTGGGCATCCCCGATGTTCCGACAACTAAGGTTTTTCTGCATCATATCCTGATCCAGTCCTGTCATGACGATTGTGATGAAAATGCCACTAAGAAATTGCTTAAAGAAGTTTTTTGAGTCACCCCAACCTCCATCAAAAAACCATGTCTTGGTGTATCCGGCTGCCTGAATCTCTGACCAGGCACTACTCAGCGAGAGTCCCATATCACTAGTGATATAGAATATAGTGGCTATAACGGCAACCAGCATTGAAGCCGTCTGCAATGTATCTGTCCAGACGATCGTCTTGATACCTCCCTGATAAGTGTAAATCCAAATGAGGACGATCGTGAAAACAATAGTCATCGAAAATGGTACTCCCAGTGGATCCATCAAGAATTGCTGTAGCACGATGGCTACAAGAAATAATCTGAACGAGGCACCAATGGATCTGGATAACAAGAAGAATGCAGCTCCAGTTTTATAAGAATATGAACCAAATCTTTGCTCAAGGTAAGAGTAAATGGACGTGAGCTTCAGCCTATAATACATGGGCATCAGTACATAGGCGATCACAGCATATCCAAAAATATATCCCAGGACAACCTGCATGTAAGAAAACTGACTGTCACCTACCCATCCAGGTACTGAGATAAAAGTGACTCCCGAGAGTGTGGCACCGATCATTCCAAAAGCCACCACATACCAGGGAGACTGTCGCCCACCTACAAAAAAA
>JAUILM010000510.1 GCA_030432855.1 Bacteroidia bacterium | reverse complement strand
AGGTGTCTTTGCCTTGGAGGTTGCAGAGACGCTATTTATAGAGACACCTATTGATGTATCTGGTATGGGCTTCAGAGGTGGGTCTATATCAAATAATCCTAATGGAGGGTGCGGTCTGGGATCTCCTGATTACTATTATCCGCTCGATTTGCCCGGAAATGCATGGCCCGAAGGTGGGGCTGAGAAAGGTGAAGGAATTGCTGAGGTGAGTGTGGCCAGGAGAGCTGGAAGAGGATCACTTGCCAATGGGGGCGGTGGCGGTAATAAGCACAATTATGGCGGTGCAGGAGGTGGTAATTTGACGCAAGGTGGTAAAGGAGGAAATCCTCTGGTTACTTGCACGGATCTCAACGTCCATGCATTGGGCGGTAATGAAATTATAGTAAGTAAGGACTACCCGAGGTTGTTCTTGGGAGGTGGTGGTGGATCCGGAGATCAGAATGATGGAGTTGGAACAGCCGGTGGAAATGGAGGTGGCATCATAATCATTTCGGCAGGGTATATCCAATCTGGCGGTGCTCAAACGGATTTGATCCGTGCCAATGGAGTGGGCCCGTCAAAAATAGGAGGTGCCCAGGCGGATGGTGCCGGAGGTGGAGGCGCTGGAGGTAGCATCTACCTGGATGTGAGTGCGATGCGAGATGAGATCTACCTGGCAGCAAATGGCGGAGATGGAGGCGATCAATATCCAACTTTCGGTTGCGTAGGACCGGGAGGAGGAGGTGGAGCAGGCCGAATAATCACAACGGGATTGACTCTGGATGTAGTCCGTTTTGAAGCGCAGCCGGGACTTCCGGGCACCATACTTAATCCGGATCTGTCGTGCTTTCAAAGCACTTATGGGGCTACAGGTGGGATAAGTCCCTCGGAGCAGTATACAATCATTGAAGAGAATAATGTATTCAACCCTCCGGCAAAGGATACGATCCGGATGTTAGACAGTATCAAATATTGTCCCGGAGGAATGATAACCATCGGGGTGAATCATGGGTATTCAGAATATTTGTGGGACGACGGAAGCACCAGGCATGAAAAGTCTGTGGATTCACCGGGTACTTATATTTTGCGCTATAGTGATCCCTGCTATTTCTATAGATATGATTTTCATGTTTTCGACACCTTTGTAAACCTGGATCTGGGAAGTGATACCATCATATGCGGTGATGATTCTATTTTGTTGGATCCTAAGATACAGGCGGATTCCTATAGATGGCAGGATGGAAGCAACAATCCGACGTATTGGGTGGACAGTCCAGGCCTGTATATTGTGGAAGCATCTGTCAATGGATGTGCAGGTCAGGATTCCATTGTAGTTCACTATCATATTCCTGATTCCCTCGGGATTGGGTCTGACACTACGCTCTGTGAGGGTATGAGTCTGGAGTTAGATGCCTCTCATTTATCCCCTGATCTCATTTGGTTTGATAATTCGACGGGTTCAAGTGTACATGTGATGGATTCGGGAGAATATTGGGTGATTGCCTCAACGGGTAGCTGTTTTGATACCTTTAATATCCAAGTGCATTTTCTCGAAACAGATTTGCCGGCACTTGGGCCGGACACGACCGTCTGCACTAATGCTACTTTTCTTATTCATGCTAATTTGTCTGGTTTGTCTTTTAAGTGGTCTGATGGAACAATCGGGAATTCATTGGAGGTTGCTAGTACAGGTATTTACTGGGCCGAATCAAATAATGTATCCTGTATACTCCGAGATTCGATCCACGTGACCATCCTGCCACTACCCAGTTTTACTTTAGGTCCAGACACATTAATATGCCCTGATGAGACATTAGACTTGTTCGGACCTGAGCATGCTGATCTTTATTTTTGGAACGATGGAAGTACGGGCAGCACCCGCTCTATCACTTCCTCAGGTACCTACTGGTTGAATGTCGAACAAGAGGGTTGTGCATTTGCAGATTCCATTCATGTTGACTTTGTAGAACAAATACATATCGTACCCGACCTGGACACACTTTTGCTTTGTAGAGAAGATACGGTGGAGCTCCAGACAAATGTAGTTGAGCAGGTAGTGTCCTGGAATGAAACCAACCAAAGTCCCTCGATCCAAGTAAGTGAGGGGGGGCTTAACAGTCTCCATGCTGTGATAAATGGATGCTCAATGCAAGACAGTATTCTGGTTCAGATAATTGAGAAACCAACTGTGGACTTGGGAAGGGATACCATTGATTGTCTGGACGCACCTTTAGAATTACATGTGCATTGTGCAGACTGTGAAATTCTATGGCATGACGGAAGTACAGGTCCAACCCAGATTGTTTCGGAGCAGGGATTATACTTTGTGAATGTCATGAATGCGTGTTTTGTCCTGAGAGATTCACTAAGAGTTCTGTACCCGCATTGTGAATGCTCCGTTTTTGTCCCTAATTCTTTTTCTCCCAATGGGGATGGAATAAATGATCTTTTTTTCTTCGAAACCATATGCCCCGTGAGCAATTTCAAGCTGGAAATCTATGATAGGTGGGGAAATAGATTGTACACAGCAGTTGAAAAGGAACAATGGACCGGAAAAATCGATGACCAACCACTTGCGTCAGATGTTTACGTGTACTCATTGAGGCTTGAATTTGAAGATGGAAAGCGTCAGCATCTAGTGGGAGATATTTTCTTATTCTATTGATAAGGTGAATCGGTTAAATCAGCTTTCGTTCTTGTTGTGATTTCACTGCAGAAATTTTATCGGTATTTTCATCTCAGTGAAACGCATTCTCATCATACGTTTACATGCCTTTGGGGATACCTTGATCTTATTACCGTATATCAACGGACTAAAGAAGACTCATCCTCACTATGATCTGGATCTTCTGACGCTGGAAGTAAATGCAGGAATACCTCGATCGCTGTCTATTTTCAGGCGAATCATAGCACTTCCCGCTGGGAGAAGTCAGTTGAAAATGACTATACATGTCTTGCTAAGACGCATTTTGGATTTGCGTGGATCTTATGATTATATCCTTGATCTGCAAAATAACAAGGTGAGTCGAGTTGTATCCACGTCGTACCCCGGTGCTTCCGTTTTTCGATTCGAGAAGTATGCACCTCTTTTTGCTGGGAAGCGCTATTTGCAGGCAATACATCAGTTAATACCCTCCGTTGAGCCAGATTTTGATCTGATGGTCGACGCCGAATTCGAAGAATGTGAGTCTAAGGAAAATAGGAAATGGATTGTGGTTAATCCCGCAGGATTCTTCAAGACCAGAAATTGGCCACTGGAATACTATGATGAACTTTTAAGGCGATTTGTGGAGAGGTGGGGAGATAGGGTTCGATTCTTATTTGTGGGAGATCGTCGGATCGTGGAAAAGGCCCGGGAAATGGAGAATAAATATCCTGAGCATGTGATCAATTTAGTGAGTAAGACTTCTCAAGTCGAAGCTCTAAGCATTCTTCGCAAATGTGATCTGGTACTTAGTGAGGATTCGGGCTTGGGACATATGGCCTGGATACAGGGAGTAAAAACGCTCTTCCTGTTCGGATCGACACGCTCCGATTGGACAGCACCACCCTATGCACACGTATATTCCTTCACATCATCTGATCTGGCATGCGGTGACTGTATGAAGCCAGAATGCATTCATGGAGATGTTCGTTGTCTGGTCAGATATACGCCGGACATTGTCGAACAGCAGGTTCTGACCATGTTAGATTCATAGGTCTTGTGTCTATACATAAACTGAAGGAACTATTAATTACCTTAGCTGTACTCATCATCATTAATCTAAATTAACATGACACTGAAGCAACTTATAAAACTGGAAGATAAATCAAATGAAGTCTGGGTAGTAAGTCCGGGTCTGCATTGGGATACCGAGAATAAAGATTTTTCAGAATTAGTAAGTGTCAACCTGGGTGAAAAGACTAAATACCGATATATAGTACCTGCCACGCGGCAAATTGAGAAGAATATTAAGGTATACAAAAAGCTGTATCGTCTTACGGATGAGGAGATCAAGCGAAATTTTCTTTTTCTACCGGAATCTGAATTTGTTCCTTTTATTACAGAATGCGCTATATACGATGCATCCACCACTTGCATCGCTTGTGCCGCTCCGGGCATGGTAGATGGTAATGACGTCATTCGATTTGATGAAGTCACCTCAAAAAATATGGCAAAAGCCTTTAAGCAGATATGGAAAAGGTACAAGCGCACGAATCCTTAATCTTTACATTTTATTTCTATGGATTACCCCAATATCTTTACTCAAGAGGTTACCCGTCAATTGCATGATCGGATCGAACAACTTGACGCTGGTAGTCAACCTAAATGGGGCAAGATGAATGTAGGACAGATGCTGGCGCATTGTAACGTCTCTTATGAGTTAGCCTATGAAAATATCCACCCGAGGCCATCCGCAATTCAGAGGTTTTTCGTCAAGTTATTTGCAAAGAATATTGTAGTCGGTCCTAAGCCTTATAAGAGGAACCTACGAACCGCACCCGTTTTTCTTGTGACTGAGCAAAAAGACTTTCAGAAAGAAAAGGTAAGATTACAATCATACCTGGATAAGACCCTTGAGCTGGGAGAAGATTATTTTGATATGAGGGAGTCTCATTCTTTTGGTAATCTGACCAAGAATGAATGGAACACACTCTTTTATAAACATCTGGACCACCATCTTCAGCAATTTGGTGTATAGTTTTTCGAGCTTTCTATTGATTGCGTTTTAGCTGACCTAATAGCAGTTATTGTATATCTCTGCGTGCATCCTACTATCTTCTGATGAATATCCCTCGCCAGATTCTTAGCAATTGCATAAAAGTTAAGATGGCAAAACAATGTTTTTACCATATTTAAATTGGTGTGAAAAGAATTTCTATTGCTTTAATT
>JAUILM010000509.1 GCA_030432855.1 Bacteroidia bacterium | reverse complement strand
CACCAGGGGAGCCCAACTCCAATCCGTATTGGTGACCCCTCCTAATTGAGCTAATTCACTAAAAGTACCGTTACCGTTATTCCGCTGTAAAGTATTGAACATATATTGGTAGTGACCACCCGATCTCACTTGCTGCCAGAAAGCTGCCGGAGCCATTGATCCCATATGAGATTTTATGCGTTGGTGCTCCTCTGCCACCATATCAACTACAACAATATCCAGGTGTCCGTCATTGTCATAGTCTGCCACATCACAGCCCATGCTGAAATTTGAGATATGCTTCATCGCCTCCCAAATCTCATTCTTAAATGTACCGTCTTTCTGATTGATATATAAGTGATCAGGCACGTCGAAGTCATTGGTCACATATATGTCAGGCCATGTGTCATTATTAAAATCTCCTACCGTTGCAGAAAGTCCAAATGCAAAGTTTCTCAGTTTTGCCTCCTGCGTAGCATCTTTAAAACCCCTTCCTGTATTGAGGTATAGCTTATCACTAAATAGAGCATTGGCCGACATTGACATATTTAACTGGCCACCTTTACCAGGCAAGCTGGGAGGTTGATTGACCAGATACATATCAATCAGGTTATCCCTATTATAGTCGAAGAATGTTGCCTGTACTGAAAATCCATGATCGTCCAGACCGTATTGGGCGGCACTCTCGGTGAAAGTTAAATCACCATTATTGATATAGAGATGGTTTGCGCTGAGATGGTCCTCTAAATAGACACTGCGACACACATAGATATCATCATCACCATCTTGATCAATATCCACAAAAGTCACCCCGGAAGACCAGAGAGTATCATCGATGATACCAGCACCAGCACTTATATCTCTAAAGGTCAGGCCGCCCTCATTTACATAAAGCTTGTCCTTTCCCTGATTAGAGGTGAAAAATATATCTGGAAGTTGATCATTGTTAATGTCACCGATTGCAACTCCTCCACCACAGATAAACTTCACATTGATCATGTGATTATTTCGCTGGGTTTGTACTACGTCATTTCGAAAAGTAAGGCCGGATTGAGAAGACGAAATAGGTTTGAATAAAGTGTGTTCATAGTCATCGGGAGATGACTGCGTTTCTCTATTGACTTTTGATGCACAGCCCCAAATGAAGGGAGCAATAATTAAAAGGAAACCAGACAAGCAAGTAGCACATCTTTGCTGCATATCTTCTATCTATTACAAAGAGAAACTTAGCAATAAAAAGGGTAAAATCTGCGAACACTCCAGCATATATTGAAACTTTATAAAATGAAAAGGAGCTGCTCACAAAAATAACTCCTAAGCAGCCCCTTTAATTTTTTAAGTTCCTTTATCAGAAATTAGGGCCTCCGGTATCCCACCAGAGTCGTGTCCCAATCTCGTCGGGTCCACCCAACTTAGCCGTGGCATCAGCTACGCCTCCCGGATTGTTGTCCCGCTCAGCATTTACAAACGGCATGCGTCTCAGAAAGTCATCATCTGCGATCACACCCCAATCTGAATTGCTATCATTTTTGTAATTGAACGGTAGCTTAGGGTATCCCGTACGACGATGATCCACCCAAATTTCAATAGTATTATGTACCGCTGCCAACCATTTTTGCGTCATGATCTTTTCCAGCTTGACCTCATTGTCTTCTGATTCATCCCAGCGTACGGGCACCTCGATTCTGCTGATAAAATCATTGACATCTCCTTCCGCCTTGGGATCATCGTAGTTCCAAGGAAGAAGACTTTCATCTTGCTGCAGATAGTTGTCAACACCACCTGCGCCCCACTCAGCGAAGCTTTCACGTATCCCCATCTCGTAATGTTCTTGAGCCGACATGGTGCCGCTCCATCCACGGAGTGCTGCTTCGGCCATTAAGAAGTGCGTTTCACTTGAAGTGAAGACCCTTCGGGCTGGCCAGGTAATAAAGGAAGTGGCGATAGTCGAATAGGATAGCCGATCGTCTTTAGCTACCAAAAGGGCACCGTTGCGGATCCCCTTATAAGGGAATTCTGGATGGTCTTGATAGACTCCAGGGTCGGTTGCAGGATCAAAATAATGTGAGACGCGAGGGTCGTTATATCCACCTAGAACAGACTCCATGGTGGCACTCATGCGTGTATCACCCCAACCGAAACAAATCCGCGCAGGACGAAAGAATCCATCATAATTCTTAATATAGAAGTCATCGGCTCCGCTGGTAATCATGCCTCCAGAAGCAGCCATTGCTTTCTCACCCTGTGCCTTGGCAAGCTCGGGAGCTACTTTAGAGATCCGCATTGCTAATTGCAAACGCATACTGTTAGCCAACTTGATCCAACTACTTACATTACCTGCATAGCTATCATCAAATTTTGCCATTCCTCCAAATTCTTCATTTCGAGAAAATGCATCCACTATTTCATCCAATTCTGAAAACCATGTGTTGTACAGGGTCTCTTCACTATCGTATAGAATTTCTTGATCAGATGATCCATAATTGGAGTAGATAATAGGACCATGATAGGCGGAAAGCCGTGAGGTAGAGAGGACACGAATTAGCTTCACCCATGCTACAAATACTTCATTTCCTTCTGCCTCAGCAATTTGCAGTACCTGTCTGGCTGGAGCCATTACATTATTGTAAACCCGATTCCAATGAGTGTTCCATCGGATATAGTAGGTTGTATTATTCACCCCACCTACGAAAGGTGTGGGTGTAGCCAAGTGACGCACAAAAGACTCATTGGCCAAATTGTGTTCAATCTGGTCTCCGAAAATATTGTTTAGCATGGAGGGAAAGAACGCCCCGACGTGATTATTATCTTGCCTTAGCGATTCATCAGAAATCTCAAATGGATTACTGTTTATCACTTCAAAATCATCAGTACAAGCAGTCAGCAGTGATAATACAAAAAGACATTTTAGTATAGGTCGTATTTTCATGATTCTCTATGCTTAAAACTTAACATTAATATTCAATCCTAAAGTCCTGGTTGCGGGAGTGTTGAAATTATCGAGGGAGGCAGCATTTCTGGTAGTATTCATAGCTAGCTCCGGATCAAATGGTGCCACTCTATGTATGAAGAATAGATTCTGGCCCACCACGGAAAGGGCAATCGGTAAATTCTGAATTTTAAAATCATAGGAGAGAGCCAACTGTGTAAGACGAATATTGTCTCTATCATATACATAAGCTTCACCGATTCCATTACGATCACCTACCGCTCTAAACCAGGTCTCTGCATCCACTTGACTGACTGGAGAGTCGCCTTCAACGCCATTGACACTAACTCCACCAGCATCTCGAGCATCAGCAGTTCTTTGTGTTACACCTGCTCCATCTAACAAAGACTCTGTTTGGCTAAAGGCAACACCACCGAACTTGCCGTTGATGACAAAGTTTAATCCTATTTTTCCATATTTAATGCTATTCGTCCAGCCCAGGCTCCAGTCTGGATTCAGGTTGCCTACAAATTCCTGCATACTCGTTCTTAGAGGTCGTCCATCTTCTAACATGATTCGTCCCTGACCATCCCGGGCAAACTTGTATACGAATAAATCGCCAATGGATCCTCCTGCCTCAAATCGTGAACCATATCCCTCTGATTGCCCTGTGGTAATGGGGCTGGAGAGATCAGGATGTGTCTCCACCACTTCATTGTCATTGCTCCAGAAATTAATGGCGGATGTCCACAATAGATCCTGGGTATACACGGGGGTTAGGTTCAGACTGATTTCAACTCCTTTATTCACAATTTCTCCTGCATTTACAAAATAGCGAGTGAATCCAGATCCAGAGGGTGCTGGAAGAGAAATAAATTGATCAGTACTGACTGTCTTATAGTAGGTAAAATCGATACCTACCCGGTCATCAAAGAAAGCCCAATTGGTTCCAAACTCATTACTAGTTATTATCTCAGGTTTTAAGTTATCAAAAGCTTGCTGCGTGTTACGATTGACACCACCCGTTGCATTAATTGTGTTCTGTGGATTGACTAAGTTATAAGGCACTTCATTTCCGACTCTGGTTGCTGAGAATCGTAATTTGGCAAACGATATCGCATCTGGCATGGAGAACATCTTACTCAAAATAGCAGTTGCTCCAATCGACGGGTAAAAGTATGACTGATTCCCTGTTCCGGCCAGAGAGGATGCCCAGTCGTTACGGCCGGAAAAATCAAGGAATAGCATTTCCTTATAGCCCACTGTAGCATTGGCGAACAAGGCATTCTTAACAAGCCGGCTATTTAATGTAGACCTAACCTGAACCAATGGTCCTATATTTTGAAAATAGAATTCGTTTGGGAATATGAGTCCGTTATTTGCATCTCCACTAACCGCAGTTCCGAATCCAAATGTCGTTTTTTGATAACTGGCACCTCCTATCAATCCAAGGCTGAAATCGCCAAATTGATCATCGTAGTTCAAAATTAGGTCTGAATAAATCAGCTCATCTGTATAATCCGCAAATGTCCAACTACCGTTTGGATGCACGGTTGTAGTATTGCCACCAGCGGATTGTCTTTCATCTCTTGATCTCTTGGCATAATCGTAATTACCCCTTGCAGATACACTCAGTTTCTCACTAAGCTTATATTGGAGTGTGACACTACCAATCATCCGCCTATTTTGATCCTCACGTGTTTCTCTATTCAATAACCAATATGGATTGGACTGATGGTGGTCAATAACAAACCAATTTTGCTCCTCAACATTTCGATCTGGATTAACAACAGAGTAGTTATTTTTGAAGGATGCAAAGTCACGATCTCTGGGAAACATATACAGCCCTGTCAAGGGATTATCATAATATCCGGCTCGTGGTCTGTTGTTAGTCTTTTCCGATGAAAGCATAACACTTGATCCTATAGTCAGTCGATCTCCGAAT
>JAUILM010000508.1 GCA_030432855.1 Bacteroidia bacterium | reverse complement strand
ATGTTGTCCTTGATTTTCCAAAAGGTGGAGAATCCTTTCAGATTGGAAATACGATCACGATTCAATGGACGGAAGAACTAAACCATGGTGAGGCTAACTGGGATTTGCTATTTTCCCAGGATGCAGGTGAAACCTGGGATACGATCCGGGCAGACATTGACTTAATGACTCTTGAGTATCATTGGGATCCCTCGGTCGAAACAGATGCCGGTATCATTCGCATTATCCAGGACAATGCGATGGGATTGATTTACAATGCTGATTCGGAGCCCTTTGAAATCAGATCCTTAAGTACATCTGTTGTTGATGTAGATCCTGGAAGGTTCTCTCTTCAAGTGTTTCCCAATCCAGTACGATTTGGGGGTGTCGCCACGTTTTCAACCACTCCTCAACGAGATGTGGCACTTGATCTTATAGATCGTGAAGGAAGATATTTAACTACCATTTATTCAGGCCATTTAGAAGGTAGCACTCACTCCATACCATTTCAGAGTTCAGATTTTCCCCAGGGCTTGTATTACTGTCGAATCACGGATGGCGAATTTATCCAGTCTAAGAAAGTGCTGGTGGTGCACTAAACATAAACTAATGATTGAAATGCCAATGCTATCGGGAGTGGCTTTTAATCAACCTGGACCGGGATAGTCGCTGTGAGTGAAAGCAGTAACTTACTGACTAAAGGCCTTAAGATGAAACCTTTACTGCCCCTTCTCTTACTCGTTTCCCTGCTGACATCCTGTATTAATTCTCCACAGATAAAGACGGCGCCGGTACCCGTTATTGACGGTGACTTTTGGAGAATCGGACATGCTCCGGATTTGGATAGCCTCAACGGAGATGATCTGTCAAGACAGCACGTAGTGGATCATGGTTTTGTGAAAGATGAGGAAGATAACTGGCATTTGTGGGCGTGCATGCGGGGTACCCGGGCCGGCAGGATTTTTTATGGATGGACAGGACAGTCCCTGGATGATCAGGTTGTTTGGGAGCAGAATGGAGTGGTGGCGAGAGCTGATAGGGAATGGGGGGAGCGCGATACTCCCGGACGTGAGCAAATGCAGGCTCCCTATTTTCTTAAAATGGATGATACCTACTATTGCTTTTATAACTCTGCGGGTATTCGGATCATGACATCCACAGATGGGAAAAACTACGAGCGGCCCCGGTTTAAGGAGAACGGTAATCTATTGTATGACCGGGGTGGGCGGGACGTCATGGTCATGGTCGATGACTCGGTATATTATGCCTATTCTACCATTTCTACCGTAGCACGGGATGATTGGTTACGAGGGTTTGTATCACTGCGCACTTCTACGGACCTCAAGAGGTGGAGTGACTATACCGTGGTGTCAGAAGGTGGGCGAGCGGGCAACGGTGCGGTAAGTGCAGAGAGTCCTTTCGTCCTCAAATACGGTGAATACTACTTTCTATTTCGGTCATCCTCCTCATCCGGATCCACGTATGTATACCGATCCAGAGATCCGTATAATTTTGGAGTCAATAATGATGAATATCTTGTTGCTGAACTACCGATTTGGGCTCCGGAAATCATCCTTGAAAATGAACAATGGTATATCAGTGACATTGCTGACTTTCAAGGTGTGATGCTCGCTAAACTCCGATGGGAGGAACGGGCACTACATCGGTAGCGATAGAAAGATGATAGGTGATGTAACTCTTGAGTCATATCCTCGTCTATTAAGTAGCAAGTGCACTAAACTAAATGCCACAATGAGAACATTTTTACCACTTTGTTTCATGCTCCTTTTATCAGGAGTCGCGTTTACTCAGAATGACAAGATAAATGTCAAAGTTGATCCCTTTGATCGACTGGAGTTGAATGGCGCCTTCAGGGTTTTTCTCCATCAGGGTGACAGAGAAGAAGTCAGACTGGAGGGCCCTGCCAGTATACTGGATCGTATGGAGGTAGAGCAACGAGGTGATAAAATCAGGGTACAGAGTCGCAATGAAGAGCGCACAAGTCTTAAAAAGATTGACGTCTATGTGTATTTCAGAGATTTATCCAGGTTGGAGATAAACGGGGTGGGCCAGTTTGTGGCACAGACATCCATACACACCCGATCACTTGATCTGATGATCAATGGGATCAAAGAGCTCGACATTGAGATCTACGTGGAGGATCTGACCGCTGAAATTTCAGGCCTGGGGAGAAACTACATCGCCGGCTCAGCTGATGTAGCAGATATCAATATCAATGGTATTGGCAGCCTGGACGCCCTGGATCTTGAAGTAAGAGATCTTCGTATAGAAACCAATGGCATTGGCAAAGCCGAAGTCTTTGCAACAGAAGAAATTTCTGTAAGTGCCTACGGTATTGGAAGTGTCTACTATCGCGGTAATCCTGCTATTAAGTATATGGACAAGTCTGGCATTGGAAAAGTAAAAGCACTATAGACACACTATATTTCAGCTCCGTATTTCGGAGATAATACCGTACACATCGAGGAAGCATATTGTATTCACAATAATGTGTTAGTCCGTACCGATATGTTTAAATCATAGCTCTTCTACAGGCCGTTTTGTCATACTTCCGTCGATCATGCGCCAGATACTGTCGGGATTGGGATCCTGGAGAGCAGTAGGCAATAGATGCATTGGGAAACTTTGATAACAAACGGGACGCGCAAATCGCTTGATCGCGTTAGTACCTACCGAAGTAGATTGTGGTGCCGTGGTAGCAGGATACGGTCCACCATGCACCATCGAATGACACACTTCCACACCGGTTGGGAAGCCATTGACGATGATTCGACCCACTTTTTCTTCCAATATGGTAAATAGGTCAGCGAATTCTTCAAGGTCTGCTTCGGTACCGTGTACAGTAGCTGTCAGGTGTCCTTCCAGTGCGCTGGCAGCTTTCAGGATAGAGGCCTTAGTATTTGCCTGGACCAGGACACTGGAGGGACCAAAGACCTCCTCTGCCAGATCGGGGTTTTTTTCGAAATTATCAATGGACGTGTAGAATACCTTGGAACCTACGGCAAGTTCCGACTCACTTTTAGCACCGCTGGCAAGCGTTTCTACTGCTCCTTTATCTGAAATTTTGGACACTCCCTGCTCATATGCATTTCTGATACCCCGGGTCAACATAGTACCTGCTTCCCCATTGATGGCCTCACTTAATGCGGCTTTGAAGTGCTCATTCTTATCGCTTTCAGTCAGAAAGACCAGGCCCGGATTAGTACAAAACTGTCCTACACCTAGTGTGATAGATCCTGCCAGACCTTTGCCTAGTTCTTCACCTCTTTCTGCCATAGCTCCCGGCAAAATGAAAACTGGATTGGTGCTACCCATCTCAGCGAATACAGGGATGGGAACGTGTCTTCGATTGGCAAGATCAAAGAGAGCTTTTCCGCCCCGGAAAGAACCTGTGAATCCGACGGCCGTAATACTATCATGACCTACCAGAGCACCACCCGTTTCGTGCGACATACCCTGTACCATCGAAAAAGTGCCTTCCGGCATACCGCAATCCGCTACAGCTTTCGCTATGGCAGAACCAATAAGTTCGCTGGTGCCCGGATGTGCTGGATGACCCTTGACCACCACCGTACAGCCCGCAGCCAGTGCCGAGGCTGTATCTCCTCCTGCTACAGAAAAAGCTAATGGAAAATTACTTGCACCGAATACGGCTACCGGACCAAGAGGCCTCAACATATGGCGAATATCAGCTTTAGGAAGGGGTTGTCGATCAGGTTTTGCCAGATCAATGCGTGCATCCACCCAGGAGCCTTCACGGACTACTTCTGCAAAAAGTCGCAGCTGATTGACAGTCCGCCCTCTTTCACCCTGTAGTCTACCTGTCGGTAATGCCGTTTCTTGCTGACATCGTTCGATGAGACTATCTCCCAGTGCCATGATGTTGTCAGCGATCTTATCCAGAAAGGCCGCACGATCTTGATTGCTCGTATTCTTATACGTCTCAAAAGCGCTTCGGGCAAGCTTCACAGCTTCATCCACTTCCTCATGGGTGGCCTCATGAAAATCAACCTCCAAAATATCACCTGTCACCGGATTCACAGCGTGAAAAACTTGAGAACCTTGATTTGATTTTTTATTTCCTATTAGCTGAGCGCCAGAAATTTGCATTTGATTGTTTTTAAGATTTTAAAGATTAGTTAAGGACGTTTTCCGATGACATTGGTCAACGTGCCAATGTGTTCTATAGTAATGTCAACTACATCTCCCACCTCAAGTGTGAAGCTATCAGGGGGCACAATACCTGTACCTGTCATTAGGAAACAACCCTTTTCAAAAGTTGTTTCGAGATAAAGATAGTAGACTAATTCTTCCAGTGAACGTTTGATCTGATTGATTAGAATGCTTTCATCAAACATGACTTTGCCTCCTCTGGATATTTTCAAGGTGATATTTGTATCTGAAGGAAGAGGATCAGCGGGTACATAAATACAGGGTCCCAATCCGGCACATTTATCGTATACTTTAGCCTGGGGCAGGTACAATGGATTTTCTCCTTCAATACTTCGGGAGCTCATATCATTACCTATCGTATATCCTTCGATGGTACCTTCAGAAGAAATAAATAGTGTCAGTTCAGGCTCCGGGACATTCCAGGTAGAATCCTTTCGGATATAGACCTCACCACCCTGGCCCACTGCTCGGGAGGCCATCCCTTTCATAAAGAGCTCGGGACGCTCCGCATCGTATACTCTATCATAAAAGTCTCCTCCACCGGCATCTTTGGACTCTTCCATTCGTGCTTTTTTGCTGCGCATGTAGGTGACCCCCGATGCCCAGATTTCCTGCAAACCGACCGGCGGATCAAAAATGGGAGGCGGATCATCCACGTCCATCCATTGGGATTTTACCTGCTGTAGGTATTTATA
>JAUILM010000507.1 GCA_030432855.1 Bacteroidia bacterium | reverse complement strand
AATCTAAAAGAACGAATACGAGAGCTTGGACTTATATTACCTCCTGCTCCCCCGCCCGGTGGCGTCTACAAGCCATTGGTGATTTCGGGTAAAATGCTATATGTATCGGGGCATGGTCCTGTGCGTGATGATGGTTCCCTAATCATCGGTGTTGTAGGCAAAGACTACAATACGGACGAAGGATATGTAGCCGCCAGACAAGTGGGGCTGACCATGTTATCGACCATCACATCTCATCTCGAACCCTCTTACCGAATCAAGCGACTGGTGAAGACATTGGGTATGGTGAATTCAGCACCGGACTTCAAACAGCATCCCCAGGTCATCAATGGCTTTAGTGATCTCATGGCCGAAGTCTGGGGTGAAGCCAATGGCATCGGTGCCCGCAGTGCCGTGGGCATGATACTGCCAAATCATATAGCCGTGGAAGTGGAAGCAATCTTTGAACTTGAATAATCCCAAAGGAATGAACGAACCCTGGTATAAAATCAGTGATACATCGAACCTGCATACCCCAGCCCTACTATTCTACCCACATCGCATCCGTTTGAATCTGGAGAAGATGGTCGAAATGGTGGGCGACAGCAATCGTTTGAGACCACATATCAAGACACATAAGTGTCCGGAAATTGTACGAAAGCATTTCCAGTTTGGTATATACAAATTTAAGTGCTCCACCATTGCTGAATGCGAGATGCTCGCATCCTTAAATGTACCAGATGTACTCCTTGCCTATCAACCAGCCGGACCTAATCTGGACAGATTGGGAGCCCTAATGAATAAGTTTCCCGAGACTATTTTCTCCTGCCTCTGTGACGACCCGGAAATCGCAGACGGCTTAAATCATCTGGGAGAACGATTGGGGAAGGATATTCCACTTTATGTGGACCTGGACGTAGGTATGCATCGTACCGGTGTCGAGCCCGGAGATGAGGCTTTGGCGCTTTGCCAAAAGATTGCTTCTTCCGATCACCTGCAGCTGAAAGGACTGCATGCGTATGATGGCCATATTCGGGATGCCCGATTAAAAGACCGGATCATACGTTGTGATGCTGCATTTCAAAAAGTGACGGAGTTTCAGGCTCTTCTAAAAGAACATGACATCTCAGATCTGACAATCATCGCTGGCGGTTCACCCTCCTTTCCCATCCATGCGCGTCGAGAAGGGGTGGAAGTGAGTCCGGGCACCATTACCTTGTGGGACAAGGGATATGATAACCTGCTGGAAGGACTAGACTTTCTGTTTGGCGCGGTGCTGGCCACCCGGATCATTAGCAAGCCATCTACCAACCGCATCTGTCTGGACATTGGACATAAGGCCATTTCCGCAGAACATCAACAACCTCCCCTGATCATGGGATTGGACGACTTCAAACTGGTCGGTCACAGTGAAGAGCATATGGTACTGGAAGTGTCATCGAATCAGGAATTTAAGGTGGGACAAATTCTGTATGCCGTTCCTCATCATATCTGTCCCACAGTGGCGCTCCATGATACCGCACAAGTAGTAAGAGACCATACAATCGTCGACGAATGGCATATCATCGGAAGAAAACGTAAAATATCAGTGTAATGCTTATCTATGACGGACATCTCGATCTGTCCATGAATGCCATGGCGTGGAATCGGGATTTACGAAATCCAGTATTTGAAATCAGAAAACGCGAATTGGGTATGAACGACAAACCGGATCGTGCCCGAAACACGGTTTCCCTGCCCGCTATGCGTGACGGAGAGGTTTATCTCTGCAATGCCACCCTGATAGCTCGATATGTTAAACCTGATAATCCGCTCCCGGGATCAAATTCGCAAGCACAGGCATGGGCACATATCATGGGGCAATTGGCCTGGTACCAACAGATGATTCGAGAGGGAGAGATGACACTGATCCAGGACCGAGTGACTCTATCCCAGCATCTGGCACAGTTGGATGATGGCTTACCCAGGTCTCCTGTTGGATTCCTACTTACTCTCGAGGGTGCAGACTCGATGGTCAGCTTGGAGCATGTGGAAATTGCTTATGGTCAGGGCCTTCGCGCCATTGGACCTTCACATTACGGACCTGGTGTCTACGCACAGGGTACCGATGCCACCGGTGGCATTGGAGAGAAAGGCAGGTCTCTTTTGAGAAAAATGGAAGATTTGGGTATCATACTGGATGCAACACATCTTTGTGACGACAGCTTCCGGGAAGCTCTGGACTATTATCAGGGTCCGGTTTGGGCCAGCCACAGTAATTCGCGAACACTGGTTCCTCACAATCGCCAGTTTTCCGATGAACAACTCAAAGAACTTATCAGTCGGGAAGCGGTCATCGGAACGGCCTTTGATGCCTGGATGCTCACACCCAACTGGATCAGAGGAACCTCGGATCCAAAAGCCATGAATGTATCTCTGGATTCTGTAGTGGATCAAATCGATTACATCTGCCAGTTGGCAGGAAATGCCGACCATGCGGCCATCGGTTCAGATTTGGATGGAGCCTTTGGAAAAGAACAATCACCGCATGATCTGGAAACCATCGCTGATCTCCAGAAAATCCCTGAATTACTCTCAGGACGTGGATACTCAGATACCGATATCGAAGGCATTATGTCGGCCAATTGGATCAAGTTTCTAAATCGAGTTTGGAAGTAATACCGTAGGCACACAAGTTACAAACCGGGGAACAGTAACAAAATTCGTATTTTCCTTGGAAATGAAACTGCCATGGCTAAGTACGTCTATTTCCCCCTTGTGCTTGCATTGACTTTATTGCAATGTCAATCTTCAGATCAATCAGAAGAAACGGGTCCAGTAGCTCTCGCCGAGGTAGACGACGAATTCCTCCAGCGAGATGATCATGGCGAAGAATGGCCTTCTTATGGATTGAATAGCTATGAGGACCGATTCAGCCCTTTGCACGAGATCAATATCAATAATGTGTCTGATTTAAATCTGGCCTGGTCGCTTGACCTGGGGACAAAACGAGGTATTGAAGCGACTCCTTTAGTCGTAAACGGAGTCATGTATCTTTCCGGCCCCTGGAGTAAGGTCTTTGCCATCAATGCGCGGACTGGTACTCTACTATGGCTCTACGACCCCGCTGTACCCAGAGATCATGGGGAGAAGGCATGCTGCGATGTGGTCAACCGTGGAGTTGCTCTATATAAAGGCAGAGTGTATGTAGGCACACTGGACGGGAGATTGGTAGCTATAAACGCTACTACGGGAACCATGGAATGGGAAACGATGACCGTAGATTCCACTAGAGCATACACCATCACTGGAGCCCCGCGGATAGCTAATGGCATGGTCCTGATTGGTAACGGAGGGGCCGAGTATGGCGTCCGGGGATATGTCTCAGCATATGATGCCGGCACGGGTGAACAGATTTGGAGAACGTACACGGTGCCCGGCAATCCGGCTGAAGGGTTTGAATCTACTGCCATGGAAAAAGCCGCTGACACCTGGTCCGGAAGCTGGTGGGAATATGGCGGCGGTGGCACAGTCTGGGACGCCATGGCTTTTGACCCCGATCTCAATCTGATCTACATCGGTACCGGAAACGGATCACCCTGGGATCGCAATTATCGTAGCCCGGAAGGCGGGGACAATCTCTATCTCTCATCCATTTTGGCACTCAATCCTGCCGATGGGTCCATTGAATGGCATTACCAAACTACTCCCGGTGACACCTGGGACTTCACTGCTACACAGCATATTATACTGACCGATATGGAGATCGAGGGACAGGAAAGAAAGGTACTCATGCAGGCACCCAAGAATGGATTCTTTTATGTTTTGGATCGTACGAATGGTGAGCTAATTTCCGCTGAGAAATTTACCTATGTCAATTGGGCAACACATGTAGATATGGAAACAGGAAAGCCTGTGGAAACGCCCTTTGCCAGATTTGAAGAGGTAAATGCCATGATATCTCCCAACTACGATGGCGGTCACAACTGGCAACCCATGGCCTATAACAAGAACACGGGACTGGTGTACATCCCGGTGAGAGAAACGGGGGCTGTGTATGGTCACGATCCCAATTGGACCTACCAGGGTGAGTCAGGATTTGCCAGTGGCAATGGATGGAATCTGGGCACAGGATTTCACCCGGAGCGACCTTTGAAAGAAGATCCAAACGCTCCGGAAAATATGCCTACAGGAAAGCTACTTGCCTGGGATCCCGTAAAACAAGAGGAAGCCTGGCACGTCAGTCATACAGCTCACTCCAACGGAGGTATCCTCACCACCGCCGGTAACCTGGTTTTTCAGGGTACTTCCACTGGTTACTTTGTAGCGTATGATGCAACGAATGGCATTAAGCTGTGGGAATACTTTGTAGGCTCCGGTGTCATTGCCGCTCCATCAGCCTATCTCATTGACAATGAAATGTACGTGAGCATTGCCGTTGGATGGGGAGGAGCTAAAGGGACATCCAGTAAATACACCGAACATATCTACCCGGGTCGTGTATTCACCTTCAAGATCGGAGGTACGGCTCCCGAGGTGGTATTTGAAGATTTGCCAGAAAAACAACTCGTAAGCCTCCCGGTGGACGCAACTGAGGAACAGATACAACAAGGGTCACAGCTGTTTACCAACTACTGTGCAATGTGTCATTCTTCTCCTGGTTCAGGGGGTGGTGCCATACCTGATCTGGCGTATTCAACTCCCGAGATACATCAAAGCATCAAACAAATTGTGCTGGAGGGCCTGCTACTACCCCTGGGAATGCCCAAATTTAAAGGTCGATTGACGGAAGAAAATGTCGAAAACATCCAGGCATTTATACTTTCACAGGCGGCACAAAAAAGAGCATCAATATAAAATTCTTATACTCTAATGATAAACAGAAGACAGTTCTTTGATCGAAGTGTAAAAGGAGTG